>DSAU01000562.1 GCA_011046315.1 bacterium | reverse complement strand
GGAGATAACAATGCACTTTACCGTTTCTAAAAGTGTGCTTCAAAAGGGATTGCAAAAAGTAGTTGGTGTAATACCTCCGAAAACGACTATCCCTATCCTTGAAAACTTACTGCTTGAGTTAGAAGGTAATAAACTCAGAATTACCGGCACCGATTTGGAAATTTGTATTTCAACTGAAGTGACCGTCAATGGAACTCTTGACGGCTCAAGCGCTGTTCCTGCCCGGTCTTTGAATGAAATACTGAGAGAACTTCCGGATATCCCATTAAATATCCAAAGTGACGATCAAAATAAAATCGTTATAAAAACCGCAACCGGTTTGTACAAACTGAGTGGTCAACCAAAAGAAGAGTTCCCCAGTATTGTGTTGGAAGATAGCGAAGGCAAAATCGATGTTCCGGCAAACATACTTTATCGAATGATAAACAAAACTATTTTTGCCGTCTCTTCAGACGAATTACGCACCACGCTGATGGCTGTCTATTTTCAATTTATGGAAGAAGAATTTCGTTGTGTTGCCACTGATGGACATCGCTTGGTTAAGATTAACAATTACCAGATAAAGTCACCGGATTTTCATCGAGATATTATCGTTCCCACAAAGTCATTATCTTTGTTATTGAGAAATATTGAAACACAAGAAAATCAAGAAAAAACGATCGTCAATATTTCGATTGGTGAAAACCACATCATTTTTAAATTTGACGAAACATTTATTTACTCAAAACTAGTCGAAGGGCAATATCCTAAATATGAAAACGTTATTCCAATCGATAACGATAAAAAATTATTAGTAAATAAAGCAGAGCTTTCTGCTGCAGTCCGACGGGTCTCGATTTTTTCAAACTCCTTCACTCATCAAATCAAATTTAGCATCGAGAGTGAAAAGATGATGATAACGTCTGAAGATGTCGAGTTTGGGGGAGAAGGAAACGAAGAGATCGATGTCAAATATGACGCTGAAAATATTGAAGTCGCCTATAATGGAATTTATATTTTAGATATTTTAAAGCACGTTGATACTGACGAGGCATATTTTTTAATAAAAGATTCTGTCAGTGCGGCTATTGTAACGCCATCTAATCAGAAAGAAAACGAAGAGCTAATGATGCTGATAATGCCCATAAGGCTCAATGAAGGTAAAACAGAGAAAGAGGAATGAAATTAATCTCAATTGAATTATCAGATTTTAGAAATTATGATAAACAGGAGATCATTTTCAGTCCAAACAAGAATTTTATTATCGGAAAAAATGCCCAGGGAAAGACAAATCTATTAGAATCAATTTATTTGTTGTGCTTATCCAAAAGCTTTCGTACATCAAAAGAAAAAGAAGCGATTGCATTTTCAAAAGAGCAATTTATAATTAAGGGGGTTTTTGAATTAGATATCGGCATTCACCAAAAAGTCGTTCTAATTTGTTCTAAAAGCAATGGCAAACAAATTTCCGTCAATCGAAAATCTGTAAGCCGAATGGCTGATTTTATTGGCAGCTTACCGGTGGTTATATCTTCCCCTGAAGAATATGAACTCACCAATGGGCCACCGCCCCATCGGAGGCGATTAGTTGATATTTTATTATCACAGATCAATAAAAGATACATTCATAGTTTGATCGAATACCAACGCATTATCAAACAAAAAAGCGCCATACTACAAAAAGGAAAATTGCACGGCAAAATTAATATTAAAGAAATTGAACCATGGAACGAGCGGCTGATAGAAGTTGGAGCCAAAATTATCGAACAACGGGATATTTTTTCTAAAGAACTATCTACAATTTTAACTTCAGTCTATTCCAATTTAATTATCAATGGCGAGAAACTTGAGTTTTATTATCAACCGGATTTGGAATATGAGAACATTGATGATATCAAAGAAAAAATAGCCACAAAACTAAACCAGTTATTAAAAAAAGAGCAACAGCGCGGCATCTGTCTGGTCGGTCCTCATCGAGATGATTATATCTTTAAAATTAATGGAAAAAATTTAAAAAAATTTGGCTCGAGAGGGCAGCATAAAACCGTACTAATTTCATTAGCCATTGCTGAATATCAGTTGATAAAAAACATTCTAAATACAGAGCCGATCTTGCTTATTGACGATTTATATTCTGAGCTTGACAGCGACCGCGAGCAAAAGATAACCCAAACTATTGATCAGTTGGGGCAGGTTTTTATTACCTCAACCGTAGCAAATCAACAAAATATGTCCGACAATAAAAACATCTGTTTTACTGTAAATAACGGAATTGTTCAGAAAAATTGATCACAATTTATTTGGACATGAAAAAGTTAGAGACATCAATAAAAAAACTATTAAGAGACCTGGGTATTGAAAAACAGGTTTTGCAATACCAGGTAATTGCAGATTGGCCATCAATTGTGGGACAGCGGATTGCCGAAGTAACAAAGGCAGAAAAAATTGAGAATCAGGTGTTATTTATAAAAGTAAATCATAGCACCTGGAGAAATGAATTGCATTATCAAAAAGCTGATATTATAGAAAAAATAAACAAAAGAATCGGTCAAAAGATTGTTATAGATATTAAATTTTATTAATGGGATTTTTTTTTTAATTAGATTAACAAAATGTTTTCAAATAGTAGTGGATGATAGAAAGGTTTTGTAATGGAACAAGATAAAAAGGCAGCTGCTGACACGGATCAGTTGAAATATGATGCCAGTAAAATAACCATTTTAAAAGGACTGGAAGCGGTTCGCAAAAGACCGGCAATGTATATCGGGGATGTCTCTATTCGGGGTTTACACCATTTGGTTTATGAAGTGGTGGATAATAGCATCGATGAAGCCCTTGCCGGTTACTGCAGCCAGATCGAAGTAATTATTGGTTCGGATAATTCAATTATAGTAATTGACAACGGTCGTGGTATTCCGGTTGACATTCATCCAACTCAGAAAATATCAGCATTAGAAGTCGTGATGACCATGCTGCACGCCGGAGGAAAATTTGATAAAAAGTCGTACAAGGTTTCCGGTGGTTTACATGGCGTTGGCGTTTCTGTGGTGAACGCATTATCTGAATGGTGTGAGGTGGAAATTTACCGCGACGGAAAAATCTATTGTCAAAAATATAAAAGAGGCGCTCCGCAACATGAAGTAAAAATCAAGGGAAGCTCAAAAAAAAGCGGCACCAAGACCAAATTTATACCGGACCGGGAGATATTCAAAAAAGTCAATTTTTCTTATGAAATATTATGCGAACGGCTGCGTGAATTGGCTTTTTTAAATCGCGATTTGATCATCAAAATTTCAGATGAAAGAACAGGCAAAGCAGATACTTTCAAATACAAAGGGGGTATTGTAGAGTTTGTAAAATATATCGATCAGAATCGGGACCCGATCCAGAAAAAGGTGATCTTTTTTGAGAGCGAACGAGATAATATACCGGTGGAGGTGGCTTTTCAATATAACACCGGCTACACTGAAAATATATTTTCTTATGTCAACAATATCCATACCATTGAAGGTGGAACCCACTTGATCGGTTTTAAAACAGCGCTTACCAGAACCCTGAATAACTACGCGGTAAAAAATAAACTGTTAAAAAACGAATCATTTACTCTTTCCGGAGAAGATGTTCGTGAGGGCTTGACCGCTATTATCAGCATTAAGCATACTGAACCGCAATTCGAAGGTCAGACGAAAACCAAACTCGGCAATAGCGAAGTAAGGGGAGTTGTTGAAAGCATTATCGGTGATGGATTATCATATTTTCTCGAAGAGAATCCGTCAGTGGGAAAAAAAATCATAGAAAAATGTCTTTCGGCTGCTCGATCAAGAGAAGCAGCGCGTAAAGCGCGGGAAATTGCCCGTAGGAAAACGGCGTTAAACGGTGGTGGATTACCCGGTAAGCTTGCCGATTGTTCGAACCGAGAGCCGGAGTTGTGTGAAATATTTCTTGTTGAGGGTGATTCTGCGGGTGGTTCTGCCAAACAGGGGAGAGATCGCCGATTTCAGGCGATTTTACCGCTGAAGGGAAAAATATTGAACGTGGAAAAAGCCCGGCTGGACAAAATATTGTCCAATGACGAGATACGCACAATCGTAACAGCGCTGGGTACGGGAATCGGCGCTGATAGTTTTGATATAGCAAAACTACGCTATGGAAAAATAATTATTATGACCGACGCTGACGTTGATGGCGCACATATTCGTACTTTATTATTAACTTTCTTTTTCCGCTATATGAAAGAGCTGGTTGAACAGGGCTTTGTTTACATCGCTCAACCGCCGCTCTACCGCATTATTAAGGGAAAGGAAGAAATTTACATCTATGATGAAGATGATTTAGAAAAAGCGATTGATCGGGTGTCAAATAATAATTATCATATTCAACGCTATAAAGGCCTTGGCGAGATGAACCCGGAACAGCTCTGGAAAACAACAATGGACAGTGAGACGCGAACATTATTGCATGTTACCATTGAAGAAGCCGCCTCGGCAGATTTGATCTTTTCAACACTGATGGGCGATAAGGTAGAACCTCGAAGAAAATTTATCGAAGAAAATGCAAAGTACGTGCGCAATCTTGATGTATAATATGACCGACCAGTTGAAAAGGATTGGATCAAATTCTCTAATTCTTAGTGAATGTATTGAAAGGTCGCGACCGTTCGCTACAGCTATCTCCAAAAAAAATATTCATTTAAATTTCAACTAATGATTCGCTTAAAAAAATGAGGGATGAATAGGCAACTAAATTTTTAGGAATATATTTTTTTGTTTAAAAAACAGGAGTGGTGACCATTGTTAAATTGGTGAATGGGAAAAGTAAAATTCCAAAGTTGAAATTTTTAATTTTCCGACCATCATAATTTTTATCCGATCTTTTTCTGCTATAAGATTTTTTATCTGCTTCACTTTTTTATTTCATTTGATATCTTGATATCAGTGTTAAAAATTTTAGGT
>DSAU01000465.1 GCA_011046315.1 bacterium | reverse complement strand
GTCTAGTGGCCTAGGACGCCGGCCTCTCACGTCGGTAACACGGGTTCGACTCCCGAACGCGCTACGAATTGGTGGGTAGTATTATAAAAAAATTATTAGTTCGCTTTTTTTTTTGCTATTACTAACCGCTTATGATTTATTGAACTTTAGCGCCCGTAGCTCAATTGGACAGAGCGTTTGGCTACGGACCAAAAGGTTAGGGGTTCGATTCCTCTCGGGCGCGCCATTATTTTAACCGCGAAAACAGAGAAATTGGTGTATATGATTTCGTATCATGAAAAATGGATGGAGCAAGCGTTTCTGGAGGCTGAAAAAGCTTATCAGAAAAAAGAAGTTCCGATCGGCGCGGTTATTGTTTTTGAAGAGAAGGTCATTGGCCGCGGTCACAATTTGGTTGAAACGTTGCAGGATCCGACTGCCCATGCTGAAATGTTGGCGATAACAGCGGCGGCAAATTATTTGGGAACATGGAGGCTGAACAATACCTGCCTTTATGTTACATTGGAACCGTGTCCGATGTGCGCCGGCGCTATTTTAAACAGCCGGATTCCCAATCTGGTTTTTGGCGCGTATGACAAAAAATTTGGCGCGTGTGGATCTGTTACTGATGCTTTCGCAGGAAATGGGTTGCACCACTCCATCACACAGCAGGCTGGTGTTTTACAACCGAAATGCGAAGCTATTTTGAAAGATTTTTTTAAAAAAATAAGGCTAAACTCATCTGATGTGAGTTTAAATTAACTTGGGAGAGGTGCCGGAGCTGGTTTATCGGGACGGTCTCGAAAATCGTTTTCGCCTTTGGTGAACGGGGGTTCGAATCCCCCCCTCTCCGCCAAGAGACATTGCAATCAATTGCCGGATAAAGATTTTTTTGACAAGCCTTTTCCCATGGAGAGATGCCCGAGTTGGCCGAAGGGGCACGATTGGAAATCGTGTGAGGGGTCACAAGCTTCTCCGAGGGTTCGAATCCCTCTCTCTCCGCTCAGTTTGGCAGCAGCTTTTCAGGGGGCCGTAGCTCAGTTGGGAGAGCGGTACGTTCGCAACGTACAGGTCGTGGGTTCGAATCCCATCGGCTCCACAAGGCTGTGCTAGACGGGGAGCTAGCGGTGCCCTGTAACCTGCAATCCGCTATAGCAGGGTTGAATTCCTCTCCGAGGCTTACTCGTTTGGCATCAAAGTTTAATAAGCGGTGTTGATCGTCAAGTCCTGCGCAATAAAGTACTGCCTAACCCCGTCAGGACCGGAAGGAAGCAGCGGTAAGCACGATCTTTATGTGCCGTAGGGTCGCTTGGCTGGAGCTGGCTGTTGAAAATTGTTGTCAGAAAAGAGGGGTCGATGGGAGGTGCACAGCCGTTTATTTTTTTACAGGATATGTTTGGGGACAATTTTAAGTTGTCCCTTCAATGTAATGAATAAACCTTCGATGATCAGAATTTATTTACGGAGGAATAAATGCCCTACCTCGTGTTAGCCCGGAAATGGCGACCGCAGCAGTTTGAAGATGTTGTCAATCAAAAACACGTTGTGCTAACACTGCAAAATGCGCTCAAGACAAAACGTCTGGCAAATGCGTATTTATTCACCGGTCCGCGTGGCATCGGAAAAACCACCATCGCCAGAATTTTAGCCAAAGCCATCAATTGCGAAAAAGGAATCTCTGAAAATCCATGCAATGAGTGTGATAGCTGCCGCGACATTACCACTGGTACCAGCCTCGATGTTTTGGAAATCGATGGCGCCTCCAATCGCGGTATTGATGAAATTCGCAATTTACGCGACAGTCTAAAATATGCGCCCAACCCACGAAAGTATAAAATCTATATCATCGACGAAGTTCACATGTTAACCAACGAGGCGTTCAACGCGTTGCTTAAAACACTCGAAGAACCTCCATCACGGGTGATGTTTATTTTTGCAACAACTGAGCCGCATAAAGTATTGGCGACGATTATCTCACGCTGTCAACGGTTTGATTTTAAGCGAATTGCTATCAATGAAATTATCGACCATTTGAAAAAAATCTGCCAGGAAGAAAAAATTGCCATTGATGATGAATCGCTGTTTTTAATCGCGCGAAAAGCCGAAGGCGGAATCCGAGACAGCCAAAGTCTTCTCGATCAAGCAATTTCATTCAGCGGCTCGAAGATTACATCGAATGACATTATCGAACTGTTGGGGATCATTGATTGGGATATCTTTTTTGATTTCAGCCAGAATGTAAGCAACAAGGATGTGAAGGCAGGCTTTGATCTGGTTGACAAGATTTTTTTTAATGGTTACGATTTGATTGAGTTTTTATTGGGACTAATCGAACATTTTAGAAATTTACTCATCGCAAAAACCACCGGCTCGGTCGATCTTATTGAGACAACCGACAATTATAAACAGCGTTATTTGGAAATGTGTGATCAGTTTGAAGAGCTGGACCTGCTTCAATTAATTCAAATTGCATCGGATGCTCAGTACGCGATTAAGCGCAGTAACAATCCCCGCATCTATATGGAAATGGTGGTGATGAAAATGATGCAATTGAGTAAAACCCGAGATGTGGAGTCAATTCTTCACGGTATTGAAACATTGAAGGAAAAAATATTTAAAAGTTCATCAGACCAGATCAACCATAAACAGCCGACTTCAGATAAAACCATAGCACATTCGGAAAATCCGTCAGTGCTAAATCAGCATAAGCTGCAACAAAAGATACCGCAAGTTTCGACAACCCTAGTTAAAGATAAGCCGGAACGAACTGAGACCAATTATCAGGAGGACGAAGTTTCAGACGACACCGAGCCGCAGGCAAACGCTGCTGCGAATACAACGGTGATAAATGTAGATATTGACACCATCAAAGAAAAATGGTCGGATGTTATCGAAACAATTAAACAACACAAGATTGCATTCGGGGCGTTTTTGGCTGAAGGCGAACCGGTTGCGCTTACAGCAGATACTCTCACCATTGCTTTTGGCGAGGAGAATGGATTTCACGTCAGTTATCTGAAAACCAATCAGAATTATGTCGAAAAAATGATCAGTGACTTTTTCGGCGTCCCATTGCGGGTTAAATATCAAACAGTAGCCCGACAAAATAAAAATAATTTATCGGGAAATGATTTATATTTAGAGAAACTTGGGCAAAAGATACCAGTTATTAAAACAATTGTCGAGGCGTTTGACGCGGAACTGGTAAAATAGCTGGGGAAATTTAGCCTAAGAGGTCTGTTTTTTTGTGATGGCTTCATTTAAAAACGCTCTTCAAAATTAGCCTGTTATAAAGGAGAATTAAATGAGAAATTTGGGTATTCTGGGCATATTTAAACAAGCCCAACAGTTACAAGAAGATATATCGAAAGTTAAGCAAGAATTAGCCGGGATGAAGGTTCAGGCGACGTCTGGCGGCGGAATGATCGAGGTTACCGCCAATGGAAAACAACAGATATTGGACATTAAAATTGATCCCGAAGTGATCAAATTAAATGATAAAGAAATGCTTGAAGATTTGATCGTGGCTGGCGTGAATTTGGCGTTGGAGCGGGCTCAGGCATTGGCAAAAGATGAATTAAAAAAAGTAACAGGTGATTTGCTGAGCCAACTGCCGGAGGGCTTTAAAATCCCGGATTTAAATCTGTAACTAATAACACAAAAAAAAATAATGTCACTTTAACAACAACGGACTTTGTCAGACGTCATCCACATATTAATTTGAGGGATATGGTTTATTTGTCCAAATCTTTGCAACAGGCAGTTGAAGAATTATCAAAGCTGCCGGGCATTGGAAGAAAATCAGCACAGCGGATCGTGTTCTATCTTTTAAAACTTTCCACTGAAGATGTGACAGCGTTGGCTGATGCCCTGATTAACGTAAAACAGAAAGCTAAATATTGTTCGATCTGTTTTAATATCACTGAGACCGATCCGTGTCCAATTTGCACCGCCTCCCATCGGGACAGAAGTGTAATCTGTGTTGTAGAGGAGGCAAATGATGTCGCCGCCCTGGAAAAATCCGGAGAGTACAAGGGTCTTTATCATGTATTGGGTGGTTCGCTGTCGCCATTAGACGGAATCGGTCCCGACGATTTAAAAATTAAGGAGCTGCTGCTGCGGTTGCAGGAAGATGTTGTCACTGAGGTAATTTTGGCTAACAATCCGGACGCTGAGGGCGAAGCAACCGCGCTCTATTTGACCAAGTTGATTAAGCCGTTGGCTATTGAGATTTCACGAATAGCCAGGGGGATTCCCGTCGGCACTGATTTGGAGTATGCGGATGAAATTACATTACTCAAAGCAATTGAAGGGCGAACCAAATTATAAATACGAGTGTACTGTTTTGATTCGGATGCTGACCTGTAGCTTATTCCATATTGGGGGGTGTCGATGAATTTACCCACCAGACTAACTGTTTTGAGAATAATTCTGACCCCGCTTTTTATTGTTTTGTTATTTAATGATGGTTTAAAAGTTAAAGTCGCATCATTTTTCGTTTTTGTGCTCGCCAGCTTAACCGACTGGTACGATGGCTATTTCGCAAAAAAATATGGACACGTTACGGTATGGGGGAAATTTTTGGATCCCCTTGCCGATAAAATATTAGTATCCGCGGCATTCATCGCCTTTTATATTTTGGGTTATGTAAAGCTGTGGGTGATCGTGGTCATTATTTCGCGTGATGTGCTCATCACCGGCTTGCGGTCGTATGCGCTGTTAAAAAAACATCCTGTCGCTACTATCAGTCTGGCGCAGGTGAAAACATTTATTCAGATGGGATCGGTTTATGTAATTTTCATTTTTTTATTGTTTGATCAATATGCAATCGAAAGACAGGCAGAATTTACTTTTTTAAAAAAATTGAAATCGATTCACTTTATCGACAATTTGATGTTGATCGTTGTGTTTTTAACTGTTTTCACCGCGGTGAAGTATTTTGTCTATAATCGCTCCCACC
>DSAU01000225.1 GCA_011046315.1 bacterium | reverse complement strand
TTTCCCAACTCGGTTAGCGACAGCAGCGTAACCACTGTGCCGGGGTCTCCGCTGACCATCATCCAGTTGACATCCGGCCTGTAAACAAAGTCTGTATTAACGCCGACATCGGGTATGCCGTCAATGAAAATATCGGTGTTGAAATTGTTGTGAAAAAGCATGGAGTCAGCGTTGGCGTTGAGGTCGAACGACTGGCGGATGAGGTTGACCTGAACCTGAGACGGATCGATGGTGCCGGAAGCGCCTTTGGAATCGATGGAGTAGGGGTAATAGTACATCGGAAAATCAAAAGATATTAACCCAAGTAACGAAAGCCACAGACGCCGGGCGACCCTTACTTTTCCCACAACCGTATCAATTGAGACAAACATGAAAGATTCTTCTGTCAGGTCCAATGGCCAAAAACCGAAAGCGACACCGGCTCCGCGTGCTTTTTGACGATCCAGAATATCCATGCCGTTGCCGCCGGCTTCTGTGGGAATGATCCAATCGACCGGGATTCCCAGATCGGGGTGATGGGCTTCGATGTAGGATAGTCCTCTGACTATATCATTTCCGGTATATTGATCGTCACCAGGGGTATATTCCATGTAGCTCTCAGCAGTGGGCACGATCGTGGAGGAGCGGAAAAAATAGACATAGCCCTGAACCATCGGATCGAGGGGATCGGCAACGACAATTTGATAGCGTTCGTATAATCGCGAGTCAGCGTCATCGATCCAGTACCACTCATAGGGCACCGAATCTCCCACATCACCGGCCATGAAAATCAGCTCATCCTTTAGATCTAAAACTTTGTTTTTAACCTCTTCCGGAATCCATACATGCGAGGAGTCGTCCATTTCATCGATTTGCAGCGGAATCTGTCTCCAGACATCGGTGGCAGCGTTATAGGAAAACGCAAAAATCTGATCCACCGGCGTTCCCAGAAAGGCAGGGAGTTCTGCTCCTTTTAAAACAATGGGTTCATAATCCCGAAGTGTATTCCAATACCCGGCAGCAGCGCTAGTTGAGATTAAGCTAAACGAGAAAACAAGCATCAGAAAAAGCAGCACTGTTTTCGATTTTCCAGTTATCGACATGTTATCCCTCCACCTTTTATTATTTCCCCCGAAGAGCCAATTATGATCGAATTAAGTTAAATGATTTTTTTTTAAATAGCAACATTTTTTTTACCTCCCCCAATTCAATGAGTCAGGTCTGTTCAATGTAACAGTTCACCTGTCATTCCGGCTGGAGCGAAGCGGAATGCCGAAATCTCAATAATAGAACTTTTAAATATTAATTTGCACATATATTCAGGAGATTCCGGCTAAAAACATGCCGGAATGACATTATTAGTTAAGAGTGCTGAACTATTACCATTTAATTATATGTGCTTAATATCCGATGGCAGTGCCGGAACGTCTCGGATCAGATGATCCGATTAATTCTCCGTTGGAGAAATCGACAACGATAAGCTGTACACCACCAAAATATGAATCTAGCGCATTCATGACACGAATCGGATGGCCCAGGGTTATTAAGGAATCAATTAATGCTGGTGAAAAATTAGATTCCAGCGGCAGATTGTCCGACCACTTGCGGCTGCAAAATCGCGGCGCTTGATTGGCAGCCTCGGGAGTTTTGTTAAAATCAACGATTTGACAAATTACTTCAACCAGCGTTGAAATGATAGCGCCGGCGCCAGGAGAACCAATAACCATGAACAAACGATTATTTTTGAAAATTAGCGTAGGCGAAATGGTGGATCGTGGCTGTTTATTCGGTTCAATGCGATTAACTGAATTCCCGCCTGAAAAACTGGTCATGCCGTTATTGAGTAGAAATCCGCCAACAGTAATACCGCAGCCCCAGAATCGATTCAATGTTTGAGTCAGCGAAACCGCATTACCTTGTGCATCAACCACTGAAATATGAGTAGTGCAGCCCTTGTCGTCTGGATCACTGGATAAAAGGGGACGAATATCACCAGGCTTTGTTTTTTTGGGTTGGGCCGGATTCGCTTTTGAAAAGTCAATATCCTCAAACCTGGAACGGGCAAATTCTTTGTTGATCAAAACATCAGTCGGCACATCGACAAACAGCGGATCACTCAGATAAGTCAACCGGTCAGCATAAGCACGTTTCATCGCTTCTGCCATGAAATGAAAGCTGGCTGCAAATTTTGTATAATTGCCCATCTCAGAAAGTTTTTTAAATTCCAATATATTTAGCGTCTCAATGATAGTCAAGCCTGATTGCGGTGGGGGCGCTGAATAGATGGTATAATCACGGTAATTTCCACGAAGCGGAGACAATTGCCGGACTTTATAATTGTTTAAATCAGTTTTGCGCAAAGTTCCGCCGTGCTGAAGGATTACTGTTTCTATCGAGTCAGCAATGTCACCGCGATAAAAGACTTCCGGTCCAAAATTAGCGAGTTTGCGGAGGGTGATGATAATGTCCACATTTTGAATATACTCCCCCGATGCTGGTGGCAGATCGTTGGGCAAATATATTTGGCGTGTCTCCGGGTATTTAAGCAACTTTTCGTAGGAATCTAAAATAATGCCGTGCAAATGATCATCAATCCGAAATCCTGCTTCCATTTTATCGGCAGCAAGATGGAGTAGGTCTTTCCATTGAATTGTTCCGTAATTCGTGAGGGCAAAGTGTAAGCCGGCAATGGTTCCCGGAACTAAAACGGATGATGCCTGGTCATTATCTCTTGCCGGATCGTATGCCCCAGGGAGCAGAGCCGGCGTTTGTTGATAATAGTTAATGTAGCTGAGACTGTCTTGTTCCTGAAGATAGATCAACATCGCGCCACCGCCTCCGATTCCTGATGCGTGGGGCTCGGCGACTCCGGCGATAATTGCGGCGGCGACTGCCGCGTCGATTGCATTTCCGCCCGATTTTAAGATCTCAACACCAAATTGAGATGCCACAGGATGACCGGTGACGACCATACCGTTTTTTGCGGCGATCTGTCCAGCGAATAAATTTGACGAAAATAAAATATAAGCTGGAAATATTAAGCAGACCGCCAAATTTTTAATAAAATTTATCGTTTTCATGGCAATACATTTTGATTGAATATGAAAGATCAATTGGACACAGAAAACCGATACCAATCGGATTAAACCGTTTAAATTGAAGTTGTATCATTTGGTTTGGTTTATGAATACTGTTTTAAGTATATCCCCAGCTTCCATGATTTTTTCAATATAGATGAGTGCGATTTTTTTTTGTTTTGCAACTTCGGCGAAATAACCATCTTCATCTCCGTCCTTGAGTACAATCAAATAACTGGCGTTTTCAGCAGATATGCGATTGAAAGGATCAGACAATTTTCCACGCCGTTTTTTGCCGCCAATGTGCATGGTGATTATTTTAATGCTATCTTTTTTCGCTGCCGCTATGAGTGAATTAATGCGTTCAAGCTCTTTGTCTTTATCAATGTTGGCGGCGCCCAATCCTTTGCTGCTGCCGCCTGCGACCAAAACCAAAGTTTTATGATTTTTGAGCGTATCGGGCATGGCAAATTTATCGTAAGTAAAATTCAATCCGGCTTTCTGCGCCAATATTTTGACCATCATCGCGTCTGGATTTTGACCCGCCGGTGTGATTAAGAAAGGTTGTTCAGCGGTAAATTCGTTCACCATTGCTGTAATACTCATCGAGCAAATAACCAGTAATAACAATATCCATTTGACATTTTTCATTGATGACTCCTCCAACTTGATTAATTTAAATAAAAACCCAATCCGTTTTCTAACAATTGATCGAAGGTGGGTATGTTTTCGATAGCGATGTTCTTTTCAGGGTTATGTAACGCCCAAACCGTTAAAAATGTTTTCAACCCAGCTAAATGTCTTCCGACACGGTGGTTTAGCGGGATACCCTGTTCGGGATATTCTACTTCCAGCAGATTATGTTGAGCTGCTTCTGCGTAAATTTTATCTTTACCGGAAACGATGACATCCGGTGTAAGTTTTCCGTGGTATCTTCCCTGCACTGGATTGGCAGTTTCCATCAAAATGGCTGCCACCTGCAGATGGTCTCCCCATTCCCGATGTGACAGTCCGCGCAAATTTTCGGGCGAGGGCTCAAGGTTAAAATTAAGCCCTTCCATTTGCAATTCCATCACACATTCTCCTGCCATTTCAAAACTATTCGGATGAGCGACGATCGCGTTGATTACCGGATATTCCAATGATGCTTCGTGCAAGTCGAAAGCAATGTCGATATTTTCATTCTTGATTACACAGGTAATGGCGTGGGCAATTTTTTCGGTTAGTGAGCCGTCAGCTTTACCCGGATAGGAACGGTTCAGATTTCGGGTTTCGGCGCCGGATAGTTTTTGTCCGGAAGGAAAATGACGATATACTTCAGGGTCCGGCCATTGATCAATCGGATTGGTGCTACGGGAACCGAAGCGGAAATAACGTTTCCCGGATGAAGTTGTTATTGAGAATTTTTGAGGATTACCCTCCTGTGGATCGTTACAGGTAAAGGCACTGTTATTGGCGCGTGGAATGACGACAACTTTGCCCTGTGTTACGTTCATATTTTCTATTAAAGCAACAGCGGCTAAAAATCCGGCAGGCTCATTGGCATGAGTTCCTCCCAGAATTAGCACGTTTGCACCAGGATTTGTGCTTTCAAAAATATAAACATCACTATCACCTCGTGTTCCGTGCAGCGGCTTAAAATAATCACTCAATAAATTTTTCTGCGTTAAGTTTTCCGATGGAATGATAAGCTCCGGCTGCAGCATTAGCAGAAATTGGCGCGCAGCGAAAAATGACAACGCCAGTGTTAATAATAAAAACGAAATTGCTCGAATATTATTTTTTTTCATAACAGTACCTATTTTATCAACAGAACCCGCAACAATAATGGTATCATTACAATAATATGGGTGAGTTGTTTTTTCTAGTTTTTTTCATTAAACAGATCAACTGCTGTA
>DSAU01000525.1 GCA_011046315.1 bacterium | reverse complement strand
GTAAAGCTCAGCATCAAGTTTATAATTGCTATCCTCAAATTTTTCCACTACTGTTTGATAACACTCTCTGGCCTCGGCGATCTGATTGGCTTTTAGGTAACAGCGTCCGGCATTCATCAATAATTGATCGCTATTAAAGTCATTGGGAAATTTATCCGAGCCTTTTTGATACGCCCGAGCCGCCTCTAAAAACTTCCCTTGCTGTTCAAGACTCGCGCCCAATCCCAGATAAGCAGCGCTGCCAAAAATCTTATCCTTTCCTGATTTGGCGGCAAATTTTTCAAAATATATTTGCGCCTTATCATACTCTCCCTTTTGATAATGAGCCTTGCCCAAATAATAGATACCCTTGGTGGCGCTGCTGGTTCCGCTGTAATTTTCATTTAAACTTAACAGGATATCAATCGCTTGCTGCGATTTGTTGGCAGATAACGCCATTGTCGCCCGCGCCAATTGTTCAGAAGCGTTCAACTCGGCAGTCCTTTTGCTCTTTACCATCATCGTTAGCAAAACAATAACGGCAAAAACAGCGATCACGCCGATGGTAATTTTTTGAGAATGCGTCTTCAGAAAATCCATCGTTTTAAAATAGTAAGTCACCAGCGGATCTTCTTTGATCTGTTTTTTAGTAATCCTTTTTCTCGACTTCAGCATAAATCCAACCTCTCCTGTTTGTATTCAATAATCAACCTACCCTGGTAGGACTCGAACCTGCAGCACGCAGGTTTCATCCAATGCCCTTTGCATTACCATGGTTTAAATCGATAAAACCTGTAAAAACTATCAATGATCTAATCTATTGTATCTATTCATTATTTACCGACCGATCTTTCATATTGACCGGCGATAAGATACAAATATTAAAATTTATTGTCAAGCAATATTTTGTTTCGATGGTAGAACGGATTTTTTCATAACTGATGTAACAAGGTAAATTTTAAAATAGTATCTATGATTCAAAAACAATGTTACCTATAATATATCTCATAGACAAAAAGAATGTGAATTATGGCAGTTAATTGTATGTCCGTTTCTTAAAAAACCCTCCAGAAAGTGTGAGAATTCCTTTTAAGAAAAGGATAGATTTACCTTTTATTTTAAAGTAACACGTGCGGAGCTTTAGTTTGTCAATCTTTATTAATTCAATTCGGCACATCAATGTAACAACATCAGAAATCCTAACAAACTACCAGGGCATCTCTCGTTTGGTATAATTTCTTCCAATCTCAGCCGCCTCTTTATTACTACCAGCTCCGATCATCACACCTTTATCAATTTTTGTTTTCACATTATCGGGTAGAACATTGTCAAGAAAAAATATTCCATTCTGTTTGCAGGCTTTCAGAACCAGATTTCCAGCTGCTTCCACCTCCATTGGTACCGGCGGATCTGCACGTCCCTCAAGATAGCCATAGCTCAAGCCCATATCACGGGGACCATGTTCGGCAAAAGTAATTCCGGGAACCTTGAGGCTGAGTTCAGCATTTTCCAACGCAATCTGATCTTCCAGTTTTAAGCCAAGCATCAGTTCTCCATTTGGATTCAATGGCCAGGGGTCGGCTAACTTCAAATATTCAATTACTTCAACGCCCCATACCCAAGCTGGAAATTTATGACTACCCCAACCGCGGATCCCTTCTCCAACCACCTCGATTCCTTGTTTGTGAATTGGATATCTGGCTGCCTGCACGAAACGTTTTACTGCTTCTGGGTCTCGTGCCTTACATAAATGGATACCGTGAACCCCCTGCGCTAAAGCCTGTTGAACCATCCAACTGCTGCCGAGAAAGATATCTTCAGTCAATCCAAGGACTGGTAAATTGACAATAACCACAGGAGTACGATGACCGCTTGGTGTGGGGCCGCCTTCCACCAAACCTTTCATAAATTCACGAAGCTGAAGAAAATCAACAGGATTATGCTCCATATCATAAACAAGATAGTCAGCCCAGGTTTGCGCCAGCTCAAAACCTTTCTCATAACCGCCATAAACCCATTTGTAATAGATAGGCTGACCTTTCTCGAGTAATTCAATACATTTATTAATTCGTTGCGGTTGATAACCAGAGTCAGACTTCATTTGCTGCGAAAATAATGAGTCATTGATTATAAAAAAAGTTATCAAAAACATAGATATGAATGTGATTAATTTTCTTGGCATGATAATTTTCCTTTAATCATTGGTTTTAAAAATCTCAGCACTATTTACTGCAATCGATAACTCGGTAATACAATAAAACTAATTTGTCCGGTGAAATCTCCCCAAATATTTATATTTTGTGCCTCATTGGAGCTAATAACACCCAACTTATCTCCCGCCCAGATCACGCGATTGCATAATTCATTCTTCTGAAATGTTTCACTAGAAACAAATACCGATGTTAAGTTGTGCATTGGTAAAAAGTTGACTGCATCAGCTTGAAATTGAAATCCATCATTAACTAATTTTGGGGGTAGGGAGGTGTTTTTCTTTCCTTTATATCCCCCCAAGATTGTGCAGTTGGTTACTTCAGCATCTGTTTGTTCAACGAAATCGCCCCACATGATATTGTTCCTAATTATATTTTGTGTTAGTCCTTTTTTAGTTTCGACGCAGAGAAAATTATCAAATATTTTATTATTTTCAATAAGAACTTCACACCGTTGAAAATAGATACCAGTATTATGAGCAACAATATTATTAAAAAATAAACCTCGGCTTTCCATAGTGAAACGCATAGCGCCAGAATTTTTTGATGGATTTTCATTTCCAATAAAAACATTATCCATAATTTGAACAAAAAATTGCTCTTTACCCGGCATCGGATCAAAAGATCGATCATATCGATGCTCCTGACCACCGACAAATAGTGCCCCACCATCATCTCCACAGCGATTCCCTGCAAAAATATTTTTGCTAATCAATGGAGATGACCACAGGGCAACAAACATACCACCTGCATCGTTGCGGTTTAGTGCTTCATTATTTAAGATAATATTGTTTTCCACTACCGGACTTGACCACTTAAAAACAGAAATTGCCCCACCATCACTGCTTCGCATTGAATCTCTTAAACCAGTTTTATTTTCCATAAACACATTGTTGGCAATTCTTCCGCTGCTTTTTGAGTGAAAGGCAATAGCAGCACCACGACCGATATCTGTCGAATTGTTGATAAAAATATTGTTCTCAATGATGGGAGCTGATCCGTTTTCAACATAAATAGCACCACCATCATTGGCAATTTCATGGAGAAATTGAGGTCGCCAGGGATCCGGTGCCAATGTTTTGTTTTTTATAAACTGATTGTTGGTGACCACAGGCGATGTTCCGGAACAGAGCATACCTGCGCCCTTTCCTCGGATTTGACCATCAGTAATGACAAATCCATCCAGTCTCGAAAAATCTGACCCAATAATCACCCGATGCTCTCCTCTTCCTGTCAATACTGTAAGATATTTTTTAATATTACGCTGCCAGCTCGCGGGATCAAAACCACCAAAAAGATGAATATGTTGTTTCATTTTTATTGGAGTATGGTAATAGATAGCACCTGCTACCAGGACCGCGTACTGTCTATCAGCTCCAGCATCGGAAATTTGTCTGAGTGCATGAGCGATTGTTTTCCACGGCGTAGATATTGTTCCGTTTCCCTCAGTATCGGATCCGCTTTTATCAGAAACATATCGTATTTGATGATAATTTCCAACCGTAACCAATTCCGTTTTCGGCCCGATGAATTCGAATTCCACTTTTTGAGTTGATGGCTTGCATCCCGACAAACCAATTACTATAAAAAGAGTAAAAATTAAGTATCGAATTTTCATTGCATCCCTTTCTTAAAGTAATTTTTCTGATAAAAAAGTTTTGACAGGCTAAACGTCTTTTTTTTGGACGCTCAAATTACTTTTGTAAAAACTGCATCGAATACAATTTCGCTCCCCGCATTCGAAAGACGAGCTGAACAGTTTTCCCTTCCAGTTCGGAGACATCCTTGTTGAATTGCAGTTTTTTCGCCTCGGCAAATAACTCTTCCTCATCCATCCCCTGAATGTCCGGCAGCACTTCCTGGTTTGTAATCCACTCCACCTCTTTTTCGATAAAATCGCCGTTAATGTAAACGCAGTCGTCTACGGAAAACCCCTTGATCGGCATGCCATTTTCATCAAGAAATCCGACCTGGGCATAACCGGCAGCCCCGGTGTCGATGTTCAGAACCAGGCGATTACCCTTGAATTTCATTGGTTTGGTGACAATCACGCCTGCTTTATCGTACGGTGTATCCGCCGAAACAAAGCCATCGAAACGCTGCACAGTCCGATATACAGCCCGGATATTTGCACCCTCTTTTTCCCATGATGAATGATAGCGGGTCTCGCCAAAAAAATATTGCCAGATTTCATCACCTCGCCTTACCAGACCATGCGCCATGAAGATTTGTGCCAGGTAATGATCGCCATATGTGCCAATGCCGACATAGACTGGTCGGGGATAGCGTTTCCAATTCACGCCGTCCCGGCTGACCGACAACTGAGCTTCTACAGTACCAGACCCCAGCCGGCGGTCGGGATGATACAGTATCTGACGGGTGATGGGTCCGTCGTCTTCGTAATGAAAATACATCAGCGGAAAAGCAAGGTAGGTATCGTGCGCCCAGGGATATTTATGGGCCTTGGGCACGTAAATATCGGTTGCCAGCGGATCGATGGATTCATCATGCGCAAACACAATGGGATACTCATCGCCAAATCCGCTGGGAGCGAGTGGGCCGTTATCGAGATAATGTGGATGGGGTTCACGTAGCGGCTTTCTTTTTGCCAGATCCAACTCGTCCTGAAGGCTCAACGGTTCGAATGGTACCGGTTTGGTTATTTCTCTGGTTTCGGTCATATTGAACCGGCGCAGGCTTTTGCCCGACGGCGTGGCGCCAAGATCGGAGCGATGATACCCCACATACAATTGCCGCTGATCATCATAAAACACATTCGATTGCGAGCCG
>DSAU01000478.1 GCA_011046315.1 bacterium | reverse complement strand
CGAATCGTTTCAATGGACACGATTTCCGCCAATTCCGCTGGAAAAAATTCGTCCTGCTGGTACATCCCCCCTCGAATGGGATCGGCCGGCTTGAAATATCCGCCCGCTGGTGAAGGCTCGAATTGTAGGTCTGGCGCCAGGATCAGGTCAATGTCCGGGATTTCATTAAGCTGAGACTCCAACACCCGGATCTGTGGATTTGCTGTTGCGGGAATGCCCACCAGGGCGCTGAACACCGGCAATTGCGGCGCGCCGGGAATGGTGAGCCGGGTCGCGCCCGGCAGTGGTAAAATTTGCTGAAACTTTTCCCCATTGACATCAACCGGTTGCAGCCTGAATTGGGAGGCATTTACAGTCAGGATAATTTGGTTTTGCCCGGATTCGACCACAGCAACCTGAGCCCGTCCGGATGCAGCGCTGAGGCAAAACAACATCCCCCAAAATATGTGCGCAAATTTAACCATTAATTTTAAATTTTATTATCTGGCGGTTTTTCCGCTGAAAACACGGCGGGCATTTACCTTGAAAAACCAGTTACTGTTCTCATTTAACAAACTTTCAAAAGACCGGAGCGCATTTTATATCGGCGTCTTTGTGGTGAGTATTTTCACCGCCGAGACGCAAAGGACGCAAAGACTTTTTTTCTTTTCTTTGCGGTGATTTTTTTTCACCGCTAAGACGCAAGGGACGCAAAGATTTGTAATAATATTTTTTATTGGTCTATGCTACCAATTCGTGTCATTTCGTTATGATAACGTTTCACCTTACACAACTTTCCAATAGCCGCCTTTATCCGGACCGATACGTTTAACTCTTCCCTCTTTCTTCAGCTTTGCAAGAGCCAGTTCTATAGTCCTTGTTGTTTTATCTAACTTTTGAGCTATTTCGGGGATGGTAATCATTCTATCCTGCAAAAGAAGATCAATTATTTTCACCGAAGTTTTCACCGAAGTTTTCACCGAAGTTTCGGTGACATGCTTTAGGTCAAAATGTAAAATCGTTTTAAAGTTATCCTGTTCAAGCAGTTCAAATTTACTTTTTTTGGTATAAAGCGGTAAATAGGTGCGAATATTTCTTATTCCTGACCCCAATTCCTCAGCTCTGCCCAGTTGTTGAAAAAATTTGACAATAGCTGGATTTTTTGGATGAGGATTGAAATTGTCAGGATCAATGGGACCGCTCCCCACCGGATTGTTAGCGTTTTCAGTGATAAGTCTGTCCCGGTAAATGATTAACCGTGCAGGAAAGGCATTAGTAAACTCGCGGTGAATAAGGATATTAGCGATTACTTCCCGGAAAATTTTCTCGCGTAAATCTACCCGGATGTCTCCTTCCAGATAAAATTTATCTGGTAAATGAGCCCGAATAAACTGCATTAATTCATCATAGGCATCAATTAAATTGGTCCTGATTTCCCGTCGATCGTCATAATGATCCAAATCTTCCCGTCGCAGCAGAGCATCGGTTTTGTAAGCAGGAACGATCTGTCGTAGCACCTCATCTTTAGCAAACAATAATGCGGCTGCCAGAGTATATCCTTGCTTCCCGGTTTCAAAATCCTTCTTATACAAGCCAGCGCTTTTTAACATTTCAACATCAGAAATTGTTAACCAGGGGTGATCAGGACGGTGGCTTTGAATTAAGTTCCGAACCTTTGTGAAAACACGCGCATTAAAATCAGAAAATTCAAGATAAGGATAAATTTTATTTTCTGTAAAATAGGCGCTTTTCCGCTGATATAATCTGCTAATGGCTTCGCTTGTCCGAACCTTAAAATCACCTTCTTCGTTTCGATCAAAAATAAAATTGCAAGATTTATGAACCTGCGAGCTTTGCGGCACCCGGATATAAATGATTTTTTTACCTTCGATGATAAACTCTTCCGGGAACAGCATAAATGGAGGATCCAGTTTGTTGGGATTATTGGATAGGTTGACAAGGTCTTTTGATATCTGGCTGATCCGGTCAGGATCAACCCCAACCACTCTAGCGTCATTTTTTACACCCAATACTAAATCTCCACCAATTCGATTTAAAAAAGCACAAACTGTTTCAAAGACATTTCCAGGCAGTGATGAACGGGCTTGTTTGAATTCCGTCGAAATACCTTCTCCATTCATCAGAATTTTGGTTAATTTTTCTTGTGTCATTTTAGAAAACACTCCAATACAATGACTTCAGCAAACATCGCCAGCGGTCAGGTGTGTTTGATAAACTTGCGTTCTCCGCGCCTTTGCGGTGATATTTTTTTCACCGCCGAAACGCAAAATAGCGGGCATAACCCAGCCGTTTAATCCCCCAGATCAAAATTGCGGCGACCAGCAGCAGCAACAAAAAGCTGTACACCGATTGGCTGATTAGAATAACCACCGCAATCACGCCCCAGAGATAGCTCACCGAACTGATCATCACCACTGCCTGGCGCTGGCTCAAGCCCTGATTGAGCAACTGGTGGTGAATGTGTTCCCGGTCCGCCACAAACGGGTGGGCTTTTTTTCGGATGCGCCGGAAAAAAGCCAGAAACGTATCGGTAATCGGAATTCCCAGCACGATGATCGGTATCAGGATCGCCACCGCCGAGGAATCGCGGAATGTACCGTTAATCGAAAAACACGCCAGCATAAAACCGAGAAACAGGCTGCCGGAATCGCCGAGAAAAATTTTAGCCGGATTGAAATTGAAAATCAGAAACGCTGCCAGCGAGCCCGCCAATATCGCCGCCGGAAACGCCGACGCCAGATTGCCGAACCACAGCGATACAAACACCATCACACAAGCAGCGCCGAAACTGATGCCGGCCGCCAGCCCGTCCAGCCCATCGATCAAATTGATGGCATTGGTGATACCGGCGATCCACAGCAGGGTAAATGGCACGCTCAAAACCCCCAGCGACAATGTTCCGCCGAACGGATTGATGACCACCGATATTTTGTAGCCGAATAAAACGATGATCGTTCCGGCGAAAAATTGCACCAGCAATTTTTGAAACCAATGTGCGCCACGCACATCATCGTAAATTCCCAGTAGCACAACCAGAAATCCAGCCGTTAAAAAAACCGTCAACTCACGGACCAGCGCATGCAGCCCATCATCAGCAAAAATCAGCACCACAAAAAAACTGATCAAAAAAGCCACATAAATTGCAACGCCGCCCAGGAGGGGGGTCATCTTTTGATGAACCGCCCGTTGGTTGGGAATCGCACAAATCCCATGCCTTAACGCCAGCGCTTTCACCAGCCGGGTTAAAAACAGCGTAGCCAAAAAGGCAATGTTGCAGGTGATGGTTAACAGGATCATGGTTGGCTCCAGGGATCTATCACTAAAAATTATTATCATTCAAAACTTTTTAAAGCGATTGTCGCCGCATCAATACTTTCATTATTTGGAGACTAATTTAACAATTATTAGTAAAAAAATCAATGAAATTTAATTTCTTGATAAACCTGCTCTGTTTTTTTAACAACGTTTTCGATATTAAATTCATTGACAACTCTGTCCTGGTTTCTTTTTCCAAAACGTTCCGCCAACTGTCGGTCAGACAGCAGCGTGATAATTCGATCCGCCAGCATTTCGTGATCACCCGGCTTTATCAAAAATCCGTTTTCACCGTCAAGGATCAATTCATTGTTTCCTTTAATGTTTGTAGCGACAACAGGTTTGCCCGACGCCATTGCCTCTAAAATCGAAAGCGATAATCCCTCCCACAATGAAGTTTGGACAAAAATATCGACCACTTGCAATATCTCGTTGACGTCCTTACGCCAGCCGAGAAATTTGACATTTTGTTCAATCTGCAACTCTTTAATCAGTTGTTCTAAATCCAATTGCAAAGGCCCATCACCGATGATTAAAAAACAGCAATCTGGAAATTGCTTTAAAACCAGCGGAACCGATCTTATGAAAGTTGCCGGATCTTTCTGCTTCCATAACCGACCGACGGAACAAATTGTTTGCTGCCGCTCACCAACTTGTAATTCAAGACGCTTTTTTAAAAAATTAACTTTTCTATTATAATCATTACCATTAATTCCGTTGGTGATCTTTATCAACTTATCCATCTTTGCAATTTTTTTGTTTAGAGCATAGCGATAGTCCTGATCATTTACAATAATAATCTTGTCCGAAAATTTTCCCGCTAATCGTTCTAAAAGCGTGAAGATAAAAACGCTCGATTTGTGGGAAAATTCATGAAATGCGAACCCATGAACCGTGTGCACCAAACATTTAACATTGGAAATTTTTCCTGCAACCCTTCCTATAAATCCCGGTTTTGAAGAATGGGTGTGTACAATGTCAAATTTGTTTTTACGAAATGTTTTAATCAAATTGACAAACGCCTTGAAATCATAAAACAAATTAATTTCTCTCTTTAGCGATGGCAAAACAATGAAAGGGATCTGACTTTTTGAAAGAACGTCTGTTAGTTCTCCCTCTGATTGACAAATTACGGTGACTGTAAATTTTTCTTCATCTAATCTTGAAATTAAATCAAACATTGATTTTTGGACACCGCTCATAATTGGAAGAACCTGAAGGTGTGCCAATTTTATCTTTTTGCCCAATCTGAAACAACTCCAAGATAGTTAGTTTTTTTTAAATATTTCATTATATACACGGAGGGTTTGCATTGCTGCTTTATGCCAGCTAAATTGTTTAACCCTTACCAAACCCTTTGAAATTAATGCTTTTTTCATTATTTCGTTGATTACGAGCTTTTTCATCGCATCCGCAATTTCAGTTTCTAGATATGGATTTACTTTCAATGCTGCATCGGATGCGATTTCATCCATCGCTGATATATTAGACGTGATTACTGGTGTGCCGCAAGCCATCGCTTCTAAAATTGGAATGCCAAACCCTTCATATATAGATGGAAAAATTAAACCATCAGCGTTCTGATAAAGTTCGACTATCTTATTTATGTCAACATGACCACTAACAATGATTTTATCTGTCAATCCGAGATCAATAACCAATTTTTCATAATCATTATAT
>DSAU01000279.1 GCA_011046315.1 bacterium | reverse complement strand
TTCTTGTTTATGGTTCGCATTTGTTGATAGATTTTTTTACGGTTGATACCTCAGCCCCTTATGGTCAGCAACTGTTTTGGCCTGTTTCAACTGAACATTTTATAAGCCCGTTGTCAATTTTTCGGGATGTTCATAAAGGCAATACGCCGGCAGAATTTTGGAAAGGGATTTTTTCATTGCACAATCTGATTACGATTGCAGTTGAACTGGCAATATTTGGACCATTGTTTTTAATGATAAATTTTATTAAAACAAAAACAAGCAACAGAAATATCAATGTTAGAAAACAAGCTTAATATTTCCATAGTGGTGCCAATTTACAATGAAGAAGAAAATGTGGCATTGCTTCACAGCGCAATTTCTGAAGTGATGCGCGGCTTGAATCAGAGCTATGAAATAATTATGGTCGATGATGGCAGCCAGGATGGGACGCTGACCCAACTTCGCCGAATTCAAAAAACCGATCCCAGGTTGCGTATCATAAAATTTCGCGGTAATTTTGGCCAGTCCGCAGCGATGGCTGCCGGGTTTGAGGCAGCGCGAGGCGAATTTGTCGTTGCCATGGACGGTGATTTGCAAAACGATCCGAAAGATATACCAATGTTGCTACGAAAGCTTGAGGAGGGATTTGATGTTGTCAGTGGATGGCGAAAAAACCGTAAGGACAAACTGGTGCTCAGAAAGATTCCTTCTAAAATTGCCAATCGTTTGATTTGTTCGATTACCGGTGTTCGATTACACGACACCGGATGTTCGCTCAAGGCCTTTCGCAGAGAAGTGATAAAAAGGATTCGCCTGTATGGCGAGCTGCACCGCTTTATTCCGGCGCTGGCGAAATTAGAGGGCGCGCGCATTACCGAAGTTGTGGTAAACCATCACCCCCGTAAATTTGGGAAATCGAAATATAACATCACGCGGACGTTTCGGGTTTTGATGGACTTAACATCGCTCAACTTGTTTTTAAAACATCTGCGGAATCCGGTGAGATTTTTCGGTTCGCTGGCGCTGATTGCGCTGATGATCGCATTTTTTACAACCATTTGGGCGGCAAGAATCTGGATGGAAAATAATTTTGAAACCGCAACCATCAATATTTTGATTACCCTGGTTTTCTTGCTGGTTTTTACCGCATTTCAATTTGTGTTTATCGGTTTGTTAGCGTCGCTTATCGTTCATACCGGAAAGAAAAAACTGTTTTATTTAATTGAATCGTAGTTTCGAAAAATTGATAATGACATTAACAGGGAATCCAATGAAATCTCAAACCGCAATTGCAGAGCCAATTGAATGCCAGGAAATTACGAAAGAACGATTGATGCAAAAGGAAAAAGTGTCAATTATTATCTCGTTGTTCAATTGCGAAATTTACCTTGAGGAGCTGTATAACTCATTAACCGCTTGTTTTCAACAAATGGATCGGGATTATGAAATTGTCTTTATCGATGATGGCAGCGACGACAACACTTTTGCGACAGCAGCCCGGTTAATTCGAGATGAACGCCATGCAAAATTAATACGTATGCGTTCTCGGTTTGGGGAAGCGAGCGCTTTGACAGCCGGATTAAAAAACTCTTCCGGAGAAGTGTTAATTTATTACACGGCTCGTGTGCGGATCAATACACAAAATCTATCTCGTTTGCTGACAAAGCTTGATCAGGGGAATGATCTGGTGGTCGGTTGGCGCTACCCCAGAAAAGATTCCCGGCTGAATCAGATTGTTTCAAAAATATTCAACAAGATTACCGGTAAATTATCAAACATCAAGCTTCATGATATTAATAGCGGCGTCATGGTTATGAAGCGAGAGGTGTTGGATAATATCGATATTTATGGAGATCTCAACAATTTTATTCCGGTTCTGGCGAAACGACAGGGGTATAAGGTTACCGAGGAAAAGATTGAACAATTGCCCGGCAAATTTCGACAATCCAAATATTTTCGAGAATATCTCCAGCGTTTACTGGATATTCTCACAGTATTGTTCCTTACAAATTATTCGAAAAAGCCCATCCATTTCCTCGGATTTGTGGGCGCTTTGTTCACTCTGATCGGCGCAGGCATTGAACTTTACCTGTTCGTCTATCGGATTTTACAATTGGGACCCATTGCCGGGCGCCCGTTGCTGTTGCTGGGTGCGTTGTTGCTGGTAATCGGCATTCAGCTAATTTCCATCGGCCTGCTGGGTGAGATGATCATTTTTACTCACGCCAGGGAAATTAAAGAATATAATATTGAAGAAATTATTGAAACCAACAACGAGTGATTTTTTAATGAAATTAATAATTCAAATTCCATGCCTGAATGAGGAGCAAACTTTGCCGCTCACGTTGCAACACCTTCCGCAGAGGATCGATGGCGTTGACGAAATTGAGACACTGATCATCGATGACGGCAGTACCGACAAAACAATTCAGGTGGCCCGGGAAAATGGTGTCAATCACATTGTCAAATTTACCAATAATAAAGGACTGGCAGAGGCGTTTACTGCGGGATTGGATGCCTGTCTGAAATTAGGCGCTGATATTGTTGTCAATACCGACGGCGATAACCAGTACCAGGGCGAGGATATCAAAAAATTGATCGAGCCGATTTTGCGGGGCGAGGCGGATTATGTTATTGGAGACAGGCAGGTGAACGGGATTCACCATTTTTCCAAAGCAAAAAAGCGACTGCAGGTTCTCGGAAGCTGGGTAGTGAAACAGGTTTCCAATACCAACATTCCCGATGCCACCAGCGGTTTTCGGGCATTGAACCGGGAAGCGGCTTTGCAAATGAACGTGATTACAAAATTTAGCTATACGCTGGAAACGATTATTCAAGCCGGGAAAAAGAATCTGGCTGTTACCCATGTGCCAATTACCACCAATGAAAAACTCAGGGAATCGCGTTTGTTCAGAAGTATTCCAACCTATCTGAAAAGATCGGTGCTGACAATTTTCCGGATTTACACCATGTATGAACCGCTGAAAACCTTTCTTCGCATTGGCGGACTGATTTTTGGTGCAGGCTTTGTTATCTCATTACGCTTTTTGTATTTTTATCTCATTGGGCATGGCGGCGGTCATATTCAATCGCTAATTTTATCGGCAGTGTTGATGATGATTGGCTTTCAGGTGATTATGATCGGACTGGTGGCGGATTTAATTGGCGGCACGCGTCGGCTAATTGAAGATACCCTGTACCGGGTCAAAAAAATTGAATTGAATCAACACCCAAAAAAATCAAACACCACCTGAATCTGTTGACTGAAAAAAATTGGGCGATCTCAGATAAACAAGGAAAGGAATAAATAAATGAGACTTGCAGTAATTGGAATCGGAAAAATGGGAATGCTTCACGCTGGTATTATGAATGCGCTTGATGTCGTAGAGCTTGTTGCCGTGTCCGATACAACGAAATTTTTACTGAATTCGGTCAAAAGTTTGAAAAATGATCTGTCGGTTTATGACGATTATGTGAAAATGTTGGATAATGAACAGCCAGATCTGGTCGTGATTGCAACCCCGGTTTTTTTACATGTGCCCATGGCATGGGAGTGCGCCAAACGTGGTATTTCATTCTTTTTGGAAAAGCCACTGGCACCTAAAAGTTCTGACGCTGAAAATTTGTTAAAAAAAGCTGAAGAAAAAGATTTGACCACCATGGTCGGTTATATGATGCGTTATATCGATACTTTTATGAAGGCAAAAACTATCATCGACTCTGGTGTTTTGGGAAAATTAATTACATTTAAATCAACAATTTACGTGGCGCAATTGTTTAAAACAGGAAAGGGTTGGCGTTACAGTAAAGAACAATCCGGCGGTGGAGTGCTGGTGAGCCAGGCAACGCATCTGGTTGATTTGCTGAATTGGTTTTTTGGGGATGTAGTGAGGGTCTCGGGTCATATAAAAAGCCATTATTCTCAGGACGTCGAGGATTTTGCGCATGTGTATTTTGAATTTAAAAGTGGACTAACAGGTTGGATGGATTCCTCATGGAGTATCCGGCACCATCGCTTGCTACAGGTCAATATTGAAATTCATGCTGAAAATGGTGATTTATTTGTGTGTGATGATTATGTGAAATTATATTTAGAAAATGGCGTCAACGACTATCAAGTTGGTTGGACAAATTTTTTCAATCCTGATTTGTTTAAAGGCGTGGAAATGGATATTGGAGGTCCCCATTTTTCACGACAGGATATCGCCTTTGTCAATGCTATAAAAAAAGGCAGCAAGCTTGAGAGTGATTTGAGAAATGCATACCAAGTACAGAGAGTCGTTGATGCTGCCTATTTGTCATCGGAAAAACACGGCGAACCCATAAGTTTGTAATGGAACAGGAGATTAATAATGATCGACAGGATTTTATTAGGACATAATCAATTTTTTGGTGTCAATCACCTGGATGCAAAAGTCGGCAGCCAAAAAGAAGCGCAGTTCAGCGAAACAAAGAAAATAATGGACATAATCAATTTTTGCTACGATCAAGATGTCAAAGCAATGATGATGTCAACTCATGAAAGAGCAGTTCCGGTCGCAGATGAAATCCAAAAGTCAGCCAAATTGAAAAATGAGCTGGGAATTTATTTATTGGTACCTTACATTGCTAAATATGTTAAGCAGGCGAACGAAAAAGGTATTGTCAATATTGTCAGGGATTCATTGAAAGATACCAGTTTTCAGGATAAAGTGGGAATGTTTATGCGCGGCGGCATCGGATTGTTGACCAAAGATATTCGAAAAATGATTACCCTGTTGATCGATTTTGAAGTGGCGCCGTTTGTAAAATTGAATTTAAAAGCCATTTTTTTACACGATGCATTAACCGATCTGGCACTGGGTTGGGGAATGGCAGATGTTTTACAACTGTTTGCGGATCATGTTGAAAAAAAATATAAAACCACGCCGGCTTTTTGTACTAAAAACCTGCCCAAATTGATGAAGTTGTTTGAAAAAACCACCATTAAAAATCCGTTAATTATGGCGTCGATAAACAAATTGGGCTACCAGGTCAATCCATCGCG
>DSAU01000506.1 GCA_011046315.1 bacterium | reverse complement strand
GAATTAGCTTAAAAAAACAAAAAATAATTATTCTGTCCATAATCATTCTGTCAATTGAAAAAATTGTTCCATTGACGATCAGTCCTTTTTAAAACATACTGAAACTGGCTGAATAGATTAAATTCGGTTTGGCAGTTGTGAAGTGAAATTAATCTGTGCCGTCGCCAATGCTGGAGAATTTTTCAAACAACCAATTTTATGCTTGACAAAGCGACATTTTTTTCATAATTTTACTACTAACAAATTTTCGTGTTCTCAATCACTTTCACAAACACGCAGATCCTGATTAGACTATCCTGTCTGCAATTATCAACAATGAGCTGGCGGAGGGTGAATGAAATATTTTCTTCGATGTAGCCTGTTTTTTTGCTTAGCCCTATCCTCTTTATGTTTTTCAAAATCTTCTACCGAAAATATCCCAAAGCTGAGGCGCAGCGCTGTCTTAGAAAAAATGTCCCCAAAGGGTTTATTAGTGCTGCAAACAACTGCATCAGGTTACCGTTTCGGATTCAATTTTCGACCGGACAGTGACTTGTATTACTTAACCGGACTTGCCGATGAAGATTTGACATTAATTTTATCGAAAACCGGAATCCCGAACACCGGCGCCGGAGTGAACAACATCCATTCAATATTGCTGACCCCTCCTCCGGTGGGACTGTCCATTGACCGGGATGAATATTTCGCAAGGCTGGCAGATAGCCTCGGTTTTGATTATTGCGCAAGCGTCATCGAGTTGCGCAAAATTCTCAAACAAATTTCGGATATCGACGTTTTTTACAACAACTTGATTCGCCAGGATCAGCAACTGGGTAATTCAATTATTGAAAAGAGATTAATTCAGTTTATCCAGCAATTTCCGCAGGTCTCTTTTACGCCCATCATTCAATTGACCGGAAGCATGAGACGGATTAAAACGAGCGAGGAGATTGCATTAATTCAAAAGGCTGTTGATATTACCATCCAAGCGCATCAGGAAGCATTCAAATCCATGCGGCCGGGACTTTACGAATATCAAATAGAGGCGATTATCGAATTTATTTTTAAATTTAACGGCGCGGAGCAACTGGCTTTCCCCACCATTATCGGCGCCGGTCCCAATAGTCTGATTTTGCACTATGAACAGGGAATGCGCCAGATTCAGCGCAATGATATTGTGGTCATGGACATCGGCTGTGAATATCAACATTATTGCGCTGATATTACCCGTACCATTCCGGCAACCGGGAAATTTACCTTGGAGCAAAAAGAGATCTATAACATTGTTCTGGAAGCCAATCAAACTATCATTGCCATGCTCAAACCCGGCGTTACCATGGCGCAGATGGATTCGGCTGCGCGGGCGATAATTGGCAAATACGGATATGAAAAATATATTCGCCACGGATGCACCCATTATCTCGGATTGGATGTACACGATGTTGGTAATACACGCGAGCCGCTGCAACCAGGTTGCGTAGTTACCGTGGAACCCGGTATCTATATTTCTCCGAAATCTGATCTTCCCGAAGCATACTGGAACATTGGCGTGCGCATTGAAGATGACGTTTTAATCACCGAAACAGGCTCTCAGGTTCTTTCAGCAGCACTCCCTAAAACCATAGCGGAAATCGAACAAATAATGCAATCAGAGGGGATCACTGATCTAATTACTAAATAATCCATCAAAAAAAAAAACGGAAATTAACTATGACAGTTGACCCAAAATTAAACAAATTATACACGCTAAGAAAACAGGCGCTGCTCGGCGGCGGAAAAGAACGTATCGACACTCAACATAAAAAAGGTAAACTCACAGCCCGCGAGCGCATCGATTTATTGCTTGACGAGGGCAGCTTTGTGGAGCTGGATATGTTTGTTCGTCACCGTTGCAAAGACTTCGGGTTGGATCGGGAAAGCTATCCGGGAGACGGTGTTGTCACCGGCTACGGTACAATTGATGGTCGAAAAATGTTTGTTTTTAGCCAGGATTTTACAATTTTTGGCGGTTCGCTCTCTGAATCTTACGCGAAGAAAATCTGTAAAATCATGGACCTGGCATTAAAAGTGGGCGCGCCAGTGATTGGGATCAACGATTCCGGTGGCGCGCGAATTCAGGAGGGTGTCGATAGTCTGGGCGGTTATGCGGAAATTTTTCTCCGCAATACACTCTGCTCAGGGGTAATTCCACAAATTAGCATCGTTGCCGGGCCTTGCGCCGGTGGCGCTGTATATTCGCCTGCAATCACCGATTTTATTTTTATGGTAAAAAATACAAGTTACATGTTTGTGACCGGTCCCAACGTGGTCAAAACCGTTACTCACGAAACGGTCAGCTTTGAGGACCTTGGCGGCGCCGCTACCCATAGTTCAAAAAGCGGCGTCGCTCACTTCGCCTGCGACGATGAAATCAAAGCCTTTGATACCGTGCGCCAACTGCTCAGTTATGTTCCGTTAAACAACATCGACGATCCACCATTTCTCGAAACCACTGATCCGATAGATCGGGTTGAGGAGGAGTTAAATTCGCTGGTGCCGCATAATCCCAACAAACCCTATGACATGAAAGAAATAATCCGGAGGATAGTAGATGATGGAAATTTCTTTGAAATCCAATCGGGATGGGCGCAAAATATCGTTATCGGATTCGCCCGGCTGGGCGGTTTTTCGGTTGGGATTGTTGCTAACCAACCCGCGGTTCTGGCCGGTGTTCTCGATATCGACTCGTCGTGCAAAGCCGGCAGGTTTATCCGTTTCTGCGACTGTTTTAGCATTCCGATTATTACCTTTGTCGATGTTCCCGGATTTTTACCCGGTACCAGCCAGGAGTTCGGCGGTATTATCAAACACGGCGCAAAATTGCTCTACGCTTATTGTGAAGCCACCGTTCCCAAAATCACTGTTATTACCCGAAAAGCGTATGGTGGCGCTTACGATGTTATGAGCAGTAAACACATCCGCGGCGACATTAATCTCGCCTGGCCCTCGGCAGAACTGGCAGTGATGGGTCCCAAAGGCGCGGTGGAGATAATTTTCAAAAAAGAAATAGCGACCGCTAAAGATCCGGAAAAGGCGCTCAATGAAAAGCTCGAATCGTTCATCAAAGAATTCGCCAATCCGTATAAAGCCGCCGAGCGTGGATATCTTGATGATGTCATTGAACCTAAATTTACCCGTCCCAACCTGATCCGAGCGCTGCAAATTCTCGAGACAAAAAGCGAAGTTAATCCGAGAAAGAAACACGGAAATATCCCGTTATAATTTTTAAATTGCAGATCGTTGGATCAACTAATGTCAGGATAATTGAGATGTTCAAAAAAATATTAATCGCTAACCGTGGAGAAATCGCCATCCGTGTCATGCGCGCTTGCAAGGAAATGGATATCGCCACTGTCGCCATTTTTTCTGATATTGATCGCAGCGCGCAACACGTGAGTTATGCGGACGAAGCCTATCATATTGGCAAATCACCGGCTGGCGAAAGCTATCTGTCGATCAAAAAAATCATCGACGTTGCGCTCAAATCCCATGCCGATGCGGTTCACCCGGGTTATGGATTTCTGGCAGAAAATCCGCTGTTCGCTGATGAAGTTGAAAAGCATGGTTTGAAATTCATAGGCCCTGATGTTGATACAATTCGATTGCTGGGGGATAAAATTACTGCCCGGGAACTGATGGAAAAAGCTGGCGTTCCGATAGTCCCCGGAATAAAAAAGCCGGTCAAAAACAGCGCTGATGCCCATAACTCGGCAACCAAAATCGGATACCCATTGCTGTTAAAAGCTGCTGCCGGTGGCGGAGGCAAAGGAATGCGAATCGTCAGTTCAAAAAAGGAGTTGGATGGATTATTTAAGATGGCTCAATCCGAGGCTCGCTCTGCTTTTGGTGATGACCGGATTTACATTGAAAAATATCTCCAGAATCCTCGGCATATCGAGATACAGATTTTAGCCGATAAATACGGTAATATCATTCATCTTGGTGAACGTGAGTGCTCAATTCAGCGGCGCCACCAAAAAGTGATCGAAGAGTCGCCATCGCCGATCGTTGATCCCGGAATGCGGCAAGCGATGGGACAAACAGCGATTCAAGCTGCCAAAGCATCCAATTACATCAATGCCGGAACCGTCGAGTTTCTGGTTGATCAAAATAAACAGTTCTATTTTCTTGAGGTTAATACACGGCTGCAGGTCGAACATCCGGTGACAGAAATGGTAACCGGAATCGATCTGGTACGGGAACAGTTGCTCATTGCCAGCGGAGAAAAACTCAGCGTTCAACAGGATCAAATCCAGGTGAATGGTAGCGCCATCGAATGTCGAATTTATGCCGAAGACCCCGACAATAATTTTCTTCCATCGAGCGGACGAATTCAAAACTACCGCGAACCCGCCGGTCCCGGCATTCGTGTGGATTCCGGTTTTACTAAAGGCGATTCGATCTCCATTTACTACGACCCATTGATCGCCAAGCTTGTTGCCTGGGGGGAAACCAGGGAGCGAGCGATCCAACGGATGAAACGCGCGCTGGATGAATATGTTATCACCGGCATCAAAACCGTGATCCCATTTCTTAAACTGGTGATGGATCATGCTGATTTTCAAGCCGGTTCAATTTCGACACATTTTATCGAAGAACAGATGACCCGGTCAGCAGCAACAACATCGGTCGCTGATGAAGACTTGAAAGCAATGGCAATCTTGAGCTGTCTGGTGGATTTTCAAAATAAAAACAAAACAAAAACGCTCCAAAAACGAATCGACAAGCAAAGTTGGAAAACTGTTAACCGGCAATTTAATTTGCAATAGATTAATATGGATCAGTAATTATCTCATTAGTTCGGCGCGAGAAAAAATCACCGCACAGACGCGGAGAGCGCAAAGAAAAAGATTGAATAAAATCTTTGCCCTCTTGGCGTCTTCGCGGTAAAAAAAATATGTAATAGTTCACCTGTCATTCCGGCTGGAGCGAAGCGGAATGCCGGAATCTCAATAATAGAACTTTTAAATATTAATTTGCACATATATTCAGGAGATTC
>DSAU01000174.1 GCA_011046315.1 bacterium | reverse complement strand
CTGCTAAGTCGTAAGACGATGTATAGGGACTGACACCTGCCCGGTGCTGGAAGGTTAAGGGGACGTGTCATCTTTTGTTCGCAAGGGAGAAGCACTGAACCGAAGCCCCAGTAAACGGCGGCCGTAACTATAACGGTCCTAAGGTAGCGAAATTCCTTGTCGGGTAAGTTCCGACCTGCACGAATGGTGTAACGACTTGGGCGCTGTCTCAACCAGAGACTCGGCGAAATTGTAGTACCGGTGAAGATGCCGGTTACCCGCAACGGGACGGAAAGACCCCGTGAACCTTTACTACAGCTTAGTATTGGGTTTTGATATTGCATGTGTAGGATAGGTGGGAGACGATGAAGTGGCAACGCCAGTTGTCATGGAGTCATCCTTGAAATACCACCCTTGTTCTATTGGAATCCTAACTCTGAACCGTGAATCCGGTTCGAGGACCATGCTAGGTGGGTAGTTTGACTGGGGCGGTCGCCTCCTAAAGAGTAACGGAGGCGCTCAAAGGTTCCCTCAGCACGGTCGGTAATCGTGCGTAGAGTGTAAAGGCATAAGGGAGCTTAACTGCGAGACATACAGGTCGAGCAGGTGCGAAAGCAGGACTTAGTGACCCGGCGGTAGAGAATGGAATTGCCGTCGATCAACGGATAAAAGGTACTCCGGGGATAACAGGCTGATCGAGCCCAAGAGTTCACATCGACGGCTCGGTTTGGCACCTCGATGTCGGCTCATCGCATCCTGGGGCTGGAGAAGGTCCCAAGGGTTTGGCTGTTCGCCAATTAAAGCGGTACGTGAGCTGGGTTTAGAACGTCGTGAGACAGTTCGGTCCCTATCTGTTGTGGGCGCAGGATATTTGAGAGGAGCTGCTCGTAGTACGAGAGGACCCGAGTGGACGAACCTCTAGTGTACCAGTTGTCGCTCCAGCGGCATGGCTGGGTAGCTACGTTCGGAAGGGAAAAGCGCTGAAAGCATCTAAGTGCGAAGCCCACCTCAAGATTAGATATCCCTTCCGCTTCGGCGGAACTAAAGGCTCCTTGGAGACGACAAGGTAATAGGCCACAGGTGTAAGTACAGTAATGTATTCAGCCGAGTGGTACTAATAAGCCGTGAGGCTTACTTATGCCTCCCTGGCAGCAGATGATTAGTCGCTCTGAAATTAACAGAACTCGCTAACTTTTCTCAAATTGAAAATAAAAAAATCCGGCAACCATAGCGGTGGGGCAACACCTCTTCCCATTCCGAACAGAGAAGTTAAGCCCACCAGCGCCGATGGTACTGCCCTGGTGACGGGGTGGGAGAGTAGGACGTTGCCGGGAATTAATTTTAAAAGAGCCTCAGTTTTAGATTGCTGAGGCTTTTTTGTTTAAGCGTTAAAAGTAAGCTGTGGTACTGTCCGCCAACTAGCGGATGGGAGAGTAGGACGTTGCCGGGAATAATTTTTGATAAAAAGCCTCGATAATTTTCTCAAGGCTTTTTTATTTATCTACTTTATACAAGCTTCATGCATACAAATGTGTGAGGCGTTTTTTATTTGAAGGAAGCAGAATTTGATTTAAGGATTTTGCTTTTTGGTTATAGCTGATTCTGAAAAAAATCCCACGCCAAGCCCCTAAGTCCCAAAGATACTGAGATAAATCCTCACAAAATAAAACAACTTGTGCTCCTCTTTTAATTTATCTCTAATGCAATTACTTCTTGACAATGAAATGAATAATTCGTAATTTATTTTTAAATTTACAAACCTGGTTTCTATCTCAACAGGCGTCTATCTGGAATCCTACAGTAAGGTCAATCTGAATGTGTTAATTGATGATGAGATTAAATCTTTAACTGCTGGCTATCTTATTAACAAGAAAGTATTAATCGATCAACTGGAATCGGCCCCGTCGCGCTATCACGTACAGATCGAAGGAGAGGTGAAATGCGCTGATCTGGATAAGCTAATTGCTGCTAGGAAGGCTGAAGAACAGTCGCAACAACAACCTTTGAGTGTAGAGTTTGCCGTCGTCGCTGAACGAAAATTAGCAGACGGCACTTGGGGTGAAGTGCTGGTGAAAGATAACGGCTAGCTTAAGAGTTTTGACAAATTTCAGGTTCACGTTCAGCCCAGCGTCGACTGTTACATCTATCTGCTGTTCTATGACTCACAGGGTAAGGCGACTCTGCTTTTCTCCAGCGAGGATATGGGAGCGAATAATTTTATCCAAAAGGATACCGAAGTTCGTTCGCCAGGAAAAGACCTGTTTTATGAATTAGACACAGTAACGGGCATTGAAACCGTGTACCTTATTGCCTCGACTCAGCCCATGGCTGATGTGGCTTGGCTGCTGGAAAAAATGGAACAAGCTGGCGCCGATACGCTATATGCCGCCACTCTGGAAAAGACCATTCAGACAAGAGGTATCGGTCGCATCACCGAAGGTAAAAAAGCCAGTTTTTCGTTGAGCGATGGCAAGCGGGTGGAGAAGGTGACCGAGGTGGTAATGGGCAAAGGTGCGGTGGTGCGGAAGTTGAGTTTTAATCATCTGCCGTAATCGATTCGAAATTCAATTTAGATGATCTCTTAAAACGAACGTTACTTTGGAACAGAATTGAAGTAATGAAAAAGAAAAATGGCATTAAATATTTCAGGCAGACCACTTCGTATAGCTGTGGCCCAGCATGTTTGCGCATGATTTTATCCTCGTTTGGAAAAAATATTGATGAAAATAAATTGATCGACCTTTGTGGCACGACACTATTCGGGACAACCTGTAATCAAATTAGAGATGTCGCAACCAATTTAGGTTATCAATCTAAGTCTTTTAAAGAGTTAGAAGAGTCAAATATCACCAATTTCATGAATGAAAGTGTTCCCTTGATTGCTTTGATCGAGCCTTCTGAGCTTTACGGCGGCATGCCATCCGGTCATTTTGTCGTTGTTTTAGCTATAGAAGAAGAAGTTATTATTTATCATGATCCTATTATGGGAAAAAATTTGAGTACAGACATAAACACATTTTTAAATGCCTGGCATAAATTTAAATTCAGAGGAGTCAAAATATGGAAATAAAAAATATATACGACAAAGTAAAAGACTACCTGTGTGATGAAATAGGCAACATGGCTTTACCAGGAGAGCCAAAGTTTGATGCTGAGCTAAAGAACTGGCATGTGCCAGTTCTTTGTAAGACAGAAAAAGGCATTTTTCTGACAGGTGAAATTCTTCTGGATGAAGATCTTAACTTTATCAGAATTCCTGCCAAAGAGCAAATGTTAAAAATTTTAGAAACAGCAATGCGTTTAGTGCCGTTTTTAGTCTATGCTGAACCTGAGGAGTTGAAGAAAAAAGGCTTGAAGGCTGTAGCCATCTGATTGATATTAAGCGTATGATCTCTTTAAGGTAGACTTTCAGCTTGTGATGTGTTAATAGCGCTTTTAAGTTGAATTGCGTCACGATTAATTAAATCTTCCAGGGAGGATGAAACCATGAGAAATATATTGGTGACTATTTTCTGTATGGCGCTGATCGTGAATTTTGCCACTGCCCAAACTCAACGTGGTATCAAAGGGGTGACCGCTGGCAATATGACGAACGAGACACGCATCGGCCTGGTTATTGGGAATAGCGCATATACCAATGCGCCATTGCGCAATCCAGTGAACGATGCCCGTGCCATGGCAACAACCTTGCGCCAATTGGGCTTTGAGGTGATGAGCGGTGAAAACCTCACACTACGTCAGATGACGGAAAAGATTTTAGCATTCGGTAAAAAGATTAAAAACGGCGGTGTGGGCTTGTTTTATTTTGCCGCTCATGGCGTGCAGGTGTCGGACCGCAATTTTTTAATTCCAGTTGGCGCACGTATTGACAAAGAACAGGACGTGGAATTCGAAGCGCTACATGCCGGCAGAGTGCTGGCGGAGATGGAAGCCGCGGACAACCGACTCAACATTGTCATTCTGGATGCCTGCCGTGATAATCCCTTTGCCCGCTCGTTTCGCTCCACTGTGCGGGGGTTGGTGCAAATGTCCGCCCCCAGCGGCAGCTTTATCGCCGATGCCACAGCACCAGGGCAGGTTGCCTCTGATGGCCCGGGCGCTAATGGCTTGTATACGCAGGAGCTGATTAACGCCATGCAACAGTCCGGTGTGAAAATTGAAGACGTGTTCAAACAGGTGCGCGCCTCTGTGCTTCAGAAGAGCAACAATAAACAGATGCCCTGGGAATCCACTTCCATTATTGAGGATTTTTACTTTGTCCCGCCCACAGGCGCAGCGTCGAAAAGTACTGTAACGCCAGCGCCGCAACCAGCGTTCGATGCCAGCGAATTTGAGAAAAAGGCGACCTGGGCCAAATGGCAGAAAGAGATGCAAGCCGGCTACGATAAAGCGATGGGATTAGATGGTAGTAGCGATCTTACCGCCGTTGATAAAGCTGAGCTTTGGCGCAAATTTGCCACCTCTTTTAGCAGTGACAATCCCTATAGTACAGACGATAAAACCCTGCGTAAACAAGCCCAAGAACGTTTGCTTTACTGGAAAAATTATCAACCACCGCCACCACCTACTCCAACCACAGCAGACATGGTCTTTGTCGCCGGCGGCACCTTTATGATGGGCAGCAATGAATATGACAATGAAAAACCCATCCACAAGGTTTATGTGGATGATTTTTACATCGGCAAATACGAAGTGACCCAGAAACAGTGGTTCGAGATAATGGGGAGCAATCCGTCTCGCTTTAAAGGCGATAATCTACCGGTTGAGAGGGTATCCTGGAATGATGTGCAGGAGTTCATCCGCAAATTGAATGCGAAAACAGGAGGTAACTTTCGCCTGCCCACCGAAGCCGAGCGGGAATATGCCAGTAGGGGCGGATCACGATCCGCCCATTTCAAATACAGCGGCAGCAATAATGTGGACAATGTTGCCTGGTACGATAATAATTCAGGCAGAAAAACCCATCCGGTAGGAACAAAGCAGCCCAATGAACTTGGCTTGTATGATATGAGCGGCAATGTCTGGGAATGGTGTTCCGATTGGTATGGCAG
>DSAU01000505.1 GCA_011046315.1 bacterium | reverse complement strand
GCCCATACCTGCGGGTTTAATTGCCCACTGATGAGCTCTGGCAGTGAGATCTACGCAGTCATTGATAACAGCATCCTGGTTGGCTGCTGCAGCAGAGGCACCGAACATGTTGATGCCGACGACCACGGCAATGCCCACAATGATCACGCTCAGTACGATGAGCAAAAGTTGTTGTTGTCCCATGACAAATACTCCTTAAAAAAAATGAATAAAATAGTTAGTTAAAAATTATTAAAAATGTATTGAATTTTCTCTGCCATTATCGGCTTAATCGATCGAGAATAGTTATTACCATAAAATCGGCGGCGCTCGTTTTTCGAATCGTACGTTGATAGTATTCATTTACTGCCTCACAGATGTTAGTTAATAGCAATCAATTGTTGTGTATTGTTTTAATGGATTCGATAACTACTTTTTATTTTAATTTTTTGGATCTGGCAACTGCAGTTTTCAGATTACCAGCTATGTTCACTTTGGTGGTAACTTCGCACACGGTACCATTTTTATCTGCGGTTACGCCGGTTCCGGTTATGGTACAGTAAGTACCCGCGGAGCCATCCAACGTATAAGATCCATTTTCATTTACATATTCTTCAGGCGCCAAAAACACGACCGATAATTTATTTACATTTTTCCGTGGATTTGAATTTTCTGCTACGGAAAGACCCAGCTTTGTAAAATCAATACCCTTGAAGCTATTATTGCCGCCGCCCGTGGCTTCGGGCTTGATTGCCCATTGATAAGCTCTGCCAGCTAAGTCCAGACAGTCGTTAACAACCGCGTCCTGGTTGGCTGCCGCCGCCGAGGCGCTAAACATGTTAATGCCGACGATAATGGCGATGCCCACGATGATGACGGCTAAAACGATGAGCAAGAGTTGTTGTTGCCCCATTGCTAATACTCCTTAAAGAAAGTGAATAAAATAATTATTTCATAATCTATCAAATTTGCATTTTAACTAATGGGGTCAGCGATTGGCGATCGTGATTGCCACTGAATCGGCGAACACTTCGATGAAAGCCGTGCAGTTGGTCCCGTCTCCATCGCCGTCGCGCGTTCCGATTCCCTGTAATACTACCTGTCGGGCGGACCCTGCTGTTTTAATCGAATAAACTCCGTTACTATTTACAGCCTCGCTGCTAATATCTTTCATTGAAATGTTGACAAAACTGTTGCCGGCGCCGTTAAGCTCCGGTTGGTGGTAATAAAGCTGCGCCCGGGAGGCGAGCTGCAACAGGTCATCGATTACAGCATCCAGATTTGCGGAAGCCGCGGTTGCTGCGAAAATAGTGAATCCCAGCGCCACCGAAACCCCGGCGATTAACACGCTTAAAACAATGAGCAAAAGTTGTTGTTGCCCCATTTGGCCTTCCTGATTTAATATTACGGGCTCAAGCCCTTTTGTTTGTATGAGTTGACACAGTCAACGCACTCCATATTTTTTGTGTAAACAAAATCAACCCATTCCAAAAAACATGACAACAGTATCGCCTATTTTTTGCCCCATTCTCACCTTACCCAATTAACGGAAAGCTTAGCTCAGCCTTTATGGCTTGCAATGTTGACGTTACCGTTAGTTTCTAATCTCGTTCGGTTTTTGTTTGGAAATATTATTACCGATCAGCGCCCGCAGCTCCATCATGTCAAACGGTTTTGATAATTTGGGGCATGTCTGCACACCTTCGTATTTCATCTCGTAATCTTTGAAGTCGTAAGCCGACATCAAAATGATTTTAATGTGCGGATACAGCTCCTGAATGACTGTCGCCAAAACGAATCCGTTGGTGTCCGGCATCCTCACATCCGCCAGTACGATATCATAATTGGTTTCCTGTAGTTTAATGAGAGCTGTCCTGGCGTTACTGGCTACATCAACCACGTAACCATCCCGTCCCAACCCAATGCAGATCGAAGTTCTCACGTTCTTTTGATCATCCACCACTAAAATTTTTTTCATGATGTACCCAGTATCAATTTTTCAGAGATGCAAGTTGCTTATGTTGTTGATTGACTGTCATTCTGTTGATAGCGATCAGCAGAATGATTACTTGCCATAGCTTAAACAAAAAAGATGCCAATGAAAATGGGATTGAAAAATTGTTTTTTCAGGGATGATTAATCAATAAAAAACAATGCGATGGCTGGGCTGATAATATGAGTGAAGTATTTTAAAGGAAGTTAACATCAGAATTTTACTTTCACAATGAAATTAACCGTGGTTTCAATTTGTAACTGCGGGGTCGGATAGCACACGGATGACACTGATGACGCGGAATTACACCGGGTTTTTTTTAATCCGTGAGAATCCGTTCAATCCGTGTCATCCGTGTTCCATCCAAAGTTAACAATCACCAGAATGTCATTTAAGACGATTCGGATTCCCCCAGAGTGATCCCATATTTTTTCAACTTCCGCCACAGCGTGGTGGTGGAAATGCCCAGTTTTTGGGCGGTCAGTTTTTGATTGTTGTTATTGCGCTCCAGGGTATCCAGAATTAACCATTTTTCCATTTCATCGAGGCTCATGTCGTTTTTTTCACCTCTGGATTGTTGGATTTTCTGGATATTTTTGGGGAAAGAAATGGCGAGATCGTCAGTTTCAATGTTGTCTTTTTTACTGAGGATAAGCGACCGTTCAATGACATTTTCCAACTCTCTGACATTGCCGGGCCAATCATAATCCATAAAGATCGACAACGCCGACGGAGAAAGTGATGCAATATCTTTATTGAATTTTTTTGAATATTTCTTCAGAAAATAATTGACCAAAATCGGAATATCTTCGGGTCGTTCGCGCAATGGTGGAATATGGATCGGAATCACATTGAGCCGGTAGTACAGATCCTCTCTGAACGTATTTAACTCGACCTCTTTCTTCAGGTCTTTATGGGTTGCGGCGATGAGCCGGACATTCACCCGGATGGGTCGGTTTTCGCCGATTCTGCGTATTTCGCCGTCCTGCAAAAAACGCAGCAATCTGACCTGGGTTTGCGGGGCAATGTCGCCGATTTCGTCTAAAAAAACAGTCCCCATATCGGCTTCTTCAAAAAAACCTTTTCGATCGCGGTTGGCGCCGGTAAACGATCCTTTGGCATGACCGAACAGCTCGCTGTCCAGCAAATTTTCCGGCAGCGAGGCGCAGTTCATTGCCAGCATTTGCTTGTCGCGCCGGGGGCTGTTGGTATGAATCGCATTGGCGATCAGCTCTTTTCCAGTGCCGGTCTCTCCGGTCAGCAGCACCGTGCTGTCGGTGTGCGCCACCTGAGACACCATTTTCAAGACATTGTTCATCGCATCGGAATTGCCGATGATGTTTTCAAAACGATATTTATCGCGCAGCTCGCCCTTTAAATAATTCACCTGTTTGACGTAGTCGCTTTTTTCCAGCGCCCGTTTCACCAGCAACAGGAACTCTTCATTATCATAGTCTTTTTGAATATAATCATACGCCCCCAGTTTCATGGCTTCGACGCCGCTTTTGACAGTACCGTAAGCTGTGATAACAATCACCTCGGTAGTGGGGAAATCTTTTTTGGTTCTTTTGAGCAGCTCGATACCGTCGATTTTTTTCATGCGCAGATCCGTAATGACCAGATCGAAATTTTTTTCCCGTAACCATTGGATGGCGCTATTACCGTCCTCGGCTTCTTCGACATGATAACCGCCTTTTCGCGAAAGCAGAAAAGACAGCGCTTTGCGCGGATTTTCCTGATCATCAACAACTAAAATATCTGCCATACCACATCTCCTTTATGTTAAATCATCTCTGATGGAATCATGATCGGAAAAAAAACTTTTACTTGTGTGCCCGTATCGACTTTGCTTTGAACTTTGATCTCGCCGAAATGGTTTTCAATGATGCGTTCGCACCAGGTTAATCCCATGCCCAGTTTTTGATCCTTAGTCGAATAGAAGGGCCGGGTAATATTCGGTAAATCACGGTCGCTGATGCCAACCCCGGTGTCTTCGATGATGATAACAAGCTGTTTTTCATTCAAATTGTTGGTCGTTATTTTGGATTTTATCGTCAACGCGCCGCCTTCACCCATTGCCTCGATGGCATTGTCGATCAACTGTTTGAGAAACAGTCGCAATTGCTCGTGGTCGCCATAGATGGAAGGCAGTTTTTCCGCCAGGTTAAGTGTAAATTGAATGTTGGCGGGTAATTTTTCTTGATAGCTGTCAAATAACTCCTGAATGAGCTCATTTAATGAGACCAATCTAAATTCAGGCGCTTTGAGCCGGGCAAAATAGGAAAACTCGGTCATAATTTTTGCCAGCCGTTTATTTTCTTCGAGGATGATGTCCATCAGTTTTTCGTCCTGACTGCTGAGCGAGAGACAGTCAGCCAATATTTCAACCGAAGTATTGATAGCGCTCAAGGGATTTCGGATTTCGTGTGCGATTCCTGATGCAAGATTGGCAATGAATTTATGCTGTTGCGAGCGCAAGCGGTGAGTGAGCCGCTTTCTGAAAGCGGTTACGTCGATTATTGTGGCGATGATTTGATTGCTGGCGCTGTCATCGTTCAATACCAGCAGCGTGTCCTTTGTGGCGCCGTCGCGCCGGTTGAGAAAACATTCCAGACCGTTGGCAAAATCGGATTGAAATGCGCGATTTACCAGATAAGATTTGATCTTATTTTGATCTCGCTCGCCGAAAAAATCCAAAATATTTTTTTGATCCTGGATTTCAGCGTTTTCAAATCCGGAGAGCCGGCTAAATTTTTCATTGGCAAACACGATGGTGCCGAATTGATCAAGCAACAACAGCGCAACACCAGATTGCTCAAAAATAAATTGGAATGTGTTTTTTTTCATCATATTAGTTTTAATCAACATGTAATTACGGCTATTTTTTTTAGCGTTAACAGGGTATGCTAATCAATTAGTTAACTATTCGATTTTATGGAATGCAATCGCTTTTTGGATTGCAAACAGTGCATAAAGGTGATGGTAATCGATCACAGGGTGAGTGAATATAAACCGCTGAAGCGGTTAAAAGAACTGTTTTGAGATGATTATTTCACCACAATAAAT
>DSAU01000261.1 GCA_011046315.1 bacterium | reverse complement strand
ATAAAGAAAACGCTTAAAAACATAGCATAAATAGCAAAAACGCACCAATTATTTGTGATCAAAAATGAACATTATTACCTATCCAAAAATCCCCCCAAACACCATCCCACTCAATGTCGCCATAATCACGACAAACACCACAAACGTCATCGTCTTTTTAGTGCCGATGACGCTGCGGATCACCAGCATGTTGGGCAGACTCAAAGCGGGTCCGGCAAGCAACAGCGCCAGCGCCGGTCCTTTGCCCATACCAGCGCCGAGCAAGCCCTGTAGAATCGGGACTTCAGTCAAGGTAGCGAAATACATCAAGGCGCCGGCAACTGAGGCGAGCAAATTTGCCCCCAAGGAGTTTCCTCCCAGCGCAGTTTGGATCCATTCGGCAGGAATGATGCCGGCGTTTGTATTGGGGCGTCCCATTAAAAAACCGGCAACCAGCACTCCGGCAAACAGCAACGGCAGAATCTGCCAGGCGAAAAACCAGGTTTGGCTAACCCACTCCTGCAATTCATATTTTTTAAACCATCTCCACAATTGCCAGCCCAGCAGACCGAGCAAAACAATTGTGAAATACCATTTGATTTGAAAAATAAAGTTCCAGAATCCCACCGGTTGCTCCGGTTTACCCCAGGCGGCAAAAATGAGAATCAGCACCAATGTTAAAAAATAGAGCCCGTTTTTCCACAGCGGGCGCATAGTTTCTTCAGCGCCGGCGCCAAAGTTTATTGCTTTTTCATTCCGTTGTGTTTCTTGTTTTCGGTAGATGAACGCCATTGCCAGTCCGATGACCACTGAAAAAATGATAGCGCCCACGGCGCGGGCGATTCCCAGCTCGGGACCCAACACCCGGGCGGTCAAAATAATTGCCAGCACATTGATGGCAGGACCGGAATAGAGAAAGGCCGTGGCAGGACCGATACCCGCGCCTCGCTTATAAATACCGGCAAACAGCGGTAACACCGTGCACGAGCAAACCGCCAGAATCGTCCCGGAAACCGATGCCACGCTATAAGAGAGAATTTTTTTCGCCTGCGCTCCGAAGTATTTCATCACCGCTGCCTGATTGACAAAAACAGCAATTGCGCCGGCAATGAAAAATGCTGGCACCAAACAAAATAAAACATGTTCGCGTGCGTATTCTTGCAGCATGAAAAACGCTTCCAAAAACGCTTTTTGCACATTGATTTTGCTGAATGGAATGTAATAGGCAGCTAAAAATACGGCTATAATAATTGCTAACTTGGTTCTATCTTTCATGTCTTTCTCCAAAAGTGATTAATTTGATTCACACCTGTTGCAAACGTTCTGCTCTTTTCCCACAATTGCGTTATAATTAAACTATGAAACAGCCGTCGTGAGCCAAACAGTTTGTCTTTTCTTCATAAGATTGAGATTTATTTATGAAATATTTAAATTGCTTAAACCACCATTCTACGGTAGTTAAATGAGAATCAGATAAAAACCGCCAAGTATAACCAGCACCCCACATACTTTTCTCAGTATGATAGCACCTTTTGTTTTTTCAGTCCAGTTCAGGTATTGCTGAACCTTTTCTGTGAGCGTTCCTGCTAAAACAATGACAGAGCAATGTCCCATTCCAAATGCAGCTAACAATGCAATGGCAAACACAATTTGATTTGATGCAACCTGAAACACAACTCCCAGCATCGGCGCCATGTAGGCAAATGTACAAGGACCGAGCCCGATGCCGAACAATAATCCCAAAATTAACGCTGCCATTAACCCCTTTTGTTTGACGCCGCTGCCGGAGAATCCGCCCCAATTTAGTTTGATGACGTCCAGCAAATACAATCCGACAACCACAAACACAAGGGCAACCAAATAATTCCCGTAGCGCCCCACATCGCCCATTAACCTGCCGAGCGAGGCGGTGATCAAGCCGATGGCGGCTATTGTAATCATAATTCCCAGTGAAAACATCAATGACAGATAGAAAGCACGTTTCACGGGAATGCGACCCTGTTTGTCAATAAATCCGATGATAAGGGGAATGCTGGAAAGATGACAGGGGCTTAATAAAATACTCAGTATGCCCCAAATAAATGCGGCGCTGATAGCAACTATCGGGCTTCCATGAACTGCATTGGTTAACCACGTAAACAAATCTGTCAACATATATGCTCCTGGTTATTTTTCAACTTCAATCTGATTTAGTGTTTCCGGTCCATGTTCGGCTAACTGCCTTTCGATCTTTTTTGGGAGCGTAAAACGATTATCCCGAAAAAATATGTTGGCATGTCGTAGAAAAAAAAGTCGCCATCATCCGAATGCAATTTTTTCTAAATGATTATGCTTTTCCCAACGAGCTGCATTGTCCAGCAATGAATGTATTTTTTGATATTGTCGGGCTAAACGATTTTCGTTCGAATAAAAATTATCACATGCTCAAAACATGTAACACATTGTCATTACATCGATTCTTGAATGAAGGCTTTGATCTGCTCAACAGAGGGAATCCTTCCCGAGGCTTTCACCACATCATTGATCACCAGCCCGGGTGTTCGAGCGACGCCATATTCCAATATTTTATCTATCTCTTTTACTTTCACAAATTCGGCGTTCACATTTAGTTCTTGCGCTGCTTTTTTGGCGGTCTCTTCTAACTTAATACAATTGGGATATTTTATTCCCAGAATTTTAATGGTCATTTTTTGGTTCTCCTTCATTTTAAAAATTTTTTCACTATGTCGCGGTTATGAATAATTGTTCAGACTTCATAAAATTTAATTTTGCACTCTTTGTATCTTAATTTCAATATCTTTCAGCAAGGATAATCGAGCTGCCACTTGCATGGCTTTAAAAATCGAGGTTGGAACCAAACATGCTGCACAGCCTCCTTTTAGCTGTCCGGCTGCAACCCGCAAAATTTGACTCTCAAGGAGTTCCTGATAGCTATCCAGCGGATTTTTTTGCTCGATTGTTTTTGCCAGTTCGATAATCTTATCACAATCCGATTTAATTTTAATCGTCACAAACTGTTCGTCATCGCTGGTGGCGATTGCTTTGGTGCGAAAATTACATATTCCTGCCTGGATATTCACTTCAGCTTTCATCATGCGCCTTTTCTCTGTGAGACAAATATTTTCGAAGTAATACTTTCAAAAGCTTTCAACCGTGGTCGCTTGGCCTGTTCTTATTTTGCGGCCCCAGTCAACTTTTGGTAAAGAGCCGTCAACGAATTGTCGAAGAGCTTTCTAATTTTTTGTTCATCATCTTTCATCGGATATACTGGAATCAAATCCATGACCGCTTCTGCAGGTAAGCCTGAATAATAGAGTGTGTTCACTGCTCCGGTGAGCATTGCAGAAAGTGCGGTTTTTAGCTCAGCTTCATCAAGACCAAATTGTGTTCCCAGTTGCTGCAATTTAATCCATTGAGGCCAGAAATATGTCGGTCCCATTGCTGTTATAATCGCGTATGCTTCTAATTTTTCTTCGGCAACCTCAGGCGATTCTCCCCAATATTTAAATAAATTTAGCAACCATGTTTTTTTAGTTTCTTCAATCTCACTTCCGAAAACAACTGGATTATAACCCTGGTGAATGATGGATGGTGCATTGGGTATCATTCGAACAATACGATTGAAGCCATCTAATAGAGCCGAGATTTTGTCAATTTTTAAAACCGGTGCCAATGAAATTAAAATGGCCTGCGGTTTGAGACCTTTTTTCAAAGAATTAATTACGTCTTTGATCTTAGTGGATGAACCGCGAGAAAGACCACATCCGTCTGAGCTGCCTGCTGATTATCCGTAACCACTTGAATTCGCTCCGGTGAAATCGCCTCTATTTTGGCGCGAGCTCCTTCATTTGGGTCTGCGACGATTACTGTTTCAGGCAGAACTTTTTTATTTTTCAAGGCTGTTAACAATAAATTAGCAACTCTGCCGCCCCCGATAAATCCGAAATTTTGTTTTTCGCTCATGGGTTTTCCTGTTTGTTTTTGTTATTTGAGCTTGACTTGTTGGATAAATTCAAAAAACGTATCACATGAGAAATTTTTCAAAATCATTCGAGTTCTACAGTGTTCTGAAAAAATGAACTTCTTTATCAACCATTATTTTAAATTACGTAGTTATCAAATAGCTTATAAAGTTAAAATGCAACCGAAAAAAAATTACCCAAGTTTTTCCTCGAATAATTTTTTCAATTGACTCTTTGGCAAGGAGCGCCCATTGAGTACAATTTGTTCATTGATCACCAGCGAAGGAGTGCGAACCATGCCGTACTCGGCGATTTTATTGATGTCGCGAACGTGATCCACATCAGCGGCGATGTTCAATTCAGCCAAAATCGCCCGCACATCATTTTCCATATTTTCGCAGGCAGCGCAACCTGGGCCTAAAATCCTTATCGTGGGGAAGGCTGGTTTTTCCACCTCGGGTTCCACCGGCAGACCAGCAAATTTTTTATACTCCCGCAGGATCGCGCTGGTATAATCATCCGCCCTTGAGTCCGGAACGTAATTCTGGGCGCGTACTCGCTGGAGCAATTGATTTTTCAGCTCTGATTTATCAGACAGATTCATCTGCTTTACATTCTCAAAAATTTCTGATAATCCGATGAGTCCAATTTTTTGTCCCCCGATAGTTACCATTGAAACTTCTTCGCTCATTGCTTTGCACCCATTATGATTTTGTTATTAGCTGGAATTTTTGTAATAGTTCAGCACACAAATAATGTCATTCCGGCATGTTTTTAGCCGGAATCTCCTGAATATATGTGCAAAATAATATTTAAAAGTTCTATTATTGAGATTCAGACATTCCGCTTCGCTCCAACCAGAATGACAGGTGAACTGTTACGAATTTTTTTTAAATCACCATCGTCAAACATCAAATTACAACTGAAATTCTGTAATGAAAAATTCAACACCTAAATTGCCAGATTAAATAAATTAAACTACATGGAAAATATTGTCAGGGTTTTTTTTCGCGTTATTCCCCGTTTTTCATGGCAAAGCTCGTTTCATTTTGCCTGGTTTGATCTTATTTTAGAAATTCAACTTTTATTTCAAAAGAATAGATTACCTCAATCCTGCCTTCAGT
>DSAU01000444.1 GCA_011046315.1 bacterium | reverse complement strand
CATTTTTTCCGTTAAAGCGTTAGATATGGTTCACTCTTTCCAATAGCATATCGATCATTAATCTAATCGCCCGTCTGGCGCTTTCTGGTTTGTTTGCCTGACCAAATGTAAGTCGAAAATTTGGCGATAAGACGATACCTTTATGTTTAAAAAAAGTTGCCGGTATGGGCGGATTGTCGCTATCCTGAATGTTAGCTAAGATAATGAATGGCGCCAGAATCATCTGTTCAAAACTATCAATAATCGGTTTGATCGATTCCAGTGAAATTTTATCATCCCAATCAAAGATAATCACATAACCCAGCATTTTTCTCGACATTAGATCCCACGATAAACTTGATTGATGAGCGTCGATGCTGACGCCATAGAGATGAAGCGCCAATTGGTCGTTAGCGTAAAAACGCCCAAAAGAGACCAGCTCGTTTTTCAGGTCAATTTTTTTGCAAACGGAGCAAATAAAATCATCCTTTTGTTGTGCGTTGTGGCTGAGGACAGCAATTTCTCCAATTTTCATAACACTTAACCTTTATTGAAAAAACAGGGTATCTATTCAGGCAGATGTTATTGCCACAAAGGCACCAACCCTCGAAGTCACACCAAGATGTCTTTTTTTTACTTACGTTTTTAGTGCCAAATTCCATAGCTTTTCATCAAACCAAACCCAGCTTTTCTGAATGGAATAATTTAGAAATTCCTTCTTCTTTGTGTCTCTTGGTGCCTTTGAGTCTTTGTATCTGAATAGTTACAAAATAGGGTCGTATCTATAATGGTTTTTTTAATAAACATAAAAAATGCCGGTTGATCCTTTCACGAGAGCGCCTCTTTTAACATCAATAATTCTGCTTTAGAGAGATATATCGGATTTCCCTGTTGAAGTCGGTCAACATTGCGCCGGCCCAACCGCCGACGATCTGACAACTGTCGGCGGTCATCTTTTTTTTCTTCAAAATATTCCGAATCTCCAACCGATTTTTTCAACAGATTTGAAACAATCGAATTGATGCGTTCCGATGGTGGGTGATCAGCGCTTGAATAGTGTTTGATTCGATTTAAATAATCATCAACATAGAGGGAATAATTATCTTCGCTTTCTTTTAAATAACCCTTTTGGTGCAGCCCCCTCACTAACTCGAGGGCTTTGAGATCATCAAACCGGCATTTTTCGATCAGGTTGCACAACCGGGTTTTATCTTTAACGCTTTTGATCAATTCGATCTCTTCTTCGCTCAATATCTCATAATTGTTGTGGTCGCTGCGGATCACCATCGCGTTGAGTGGCGGCAATCCTTGCTTGATCTTTTCCCAATCATTGATTCTTCTCAGCCCGATCTCAATTAGTTGTTTGTTTGATTTTTCCAGCTTCCGGTCGGGATTGACATCGGTTATTTTTACCATGAAACTGCCGGTAGTCCAGGTAAACATCCGCATCAATGCCTGGTCAGCCGATGAATTACTAAGCGAAGCATCCACTACTTCGCCGTTAGCAACGAAAACCGTACCAGTGACACCGTTATGTTTGAGCTTAATTGTCGCTGATTTTTTACCCAGCTCCATGGTTTGAATAAGATCCACCAGGTTCATCTCATCCAAATTTCCGGCGAAGCCGTGCTGGTTTTGAATGTGTGTGTCAACCATACCGGCGATTTCGTCCAGCAGGTTTTTTGCCCGTGATACCACTTCTTCAACATAAAATGGCTTGGTTATGTAGTCATCGACGCCGACCTCGATGTTTTTGATTCGTTCGTCAACCTGCTTCTCATTACTGACAAAAATAAAAGGTAGCTGCATGAAATCGGGAATTGCCCGTACTTTTTTGAATAGCTCGTAACTATCCACTTCTGACAGGTCAACTTCTGAAATTACCAGATCAGGTTTCAATTGTTTGATCATTTCGATCGGTTTCTTTTTTTCATCCCAGCTAAAAACTTGAAAACCAGCCTGCTCAAATCCCCGGCTAAGCGGAGAGACGTAATTGATGTCGGTATCCAAAATGAAAATTTTCTGACCTGATTGCATAGTTTTTGTTCAATTGTTTGTTGAATATTTTGCTAAATTCTTGTTGAATAACAATGGCGCTTCGGAAATAATAAACCCTGATAAGGGTATATTATGATTAGGACTTGGATTGTGATTTGATCCTGTCAGCCTTCTTATTACTCGGCTATCGCGCCTTTTGTTCTGCTGTTTCACCAATGTTGAAATTAGTTACATCCATATTTGCTGCGTTGCCCAAAATTGCATTTAGCAGGTCACCCATGCAACTGCGATGCGATTCGTCACAAGTAACCAGCGATATCGAATCGGGAAGATTTAATTTATAACGGATAACGTCCAGATTAAGATTATTCTGATCATCGATGTTCATCACGGAAACGACGCCGGGAATGTGATATTTATCGGAAATTGAATGAATTAAATAAAAAGTATATTCCCAGGTTTCGGGTCGCGAACAATCAAAAGTAAAAATAGTTCCAACAATTGAGTCGTTAGCGGATTCCAAAAAATGATCCAATCCCTTTTCCACCGGTATCGCGATTAGCTTATAATCGGGGCGGCTGTTAATTTTGATTTTCCCGAGATCGATGCGAATATCAGACGCACCGGGAAGCGCTACCGATTTAAAATTGTCATTGGTTAAAATTTCCATCAGTTCATCTTTGCAATCATCATCAACGCTGATAAGAACAATTTTGTCTTGCGATTCATCCAGCGCAGGCTGCGGTTGTTTTAAATCTGTCGGAAAAATCGCCGCCGGGCTTGCAGCTTTCTTGTCCAAAGACGGTGCAGCTTGTTTTGGTTTATGTTGCTGTACGGTGGCTGTTTGACGAATAAGTTCTTCGTCGATAAATGTATCTTCCTCGCCATTAACCGATATAGATTCACCCTGAAAAGCCGGATCTGATTTTGTTGAAGCCGGTATCGGTTTTGCTTCCGACTGATCTTCAGCCGATGGCTCTTTTTTGGTGTCCGAGGTTTCCTGCTTATCTGCACCAGTTTTATGATTGATACTTTTAATCAGCGGTTTTATTTCGCGTTCAATATTTTCAAGGCTCTTTGTTGGTTTGACATTTAGACGAGCCTGTGCTGCTTGTTGAGATCGGTCTATCGGCGAGGGCAGCTCGGAGTCGGATTTGTCGATTGCAGAGCCTTCATCCTCGTCAATAGATGATGTCATTTGTTGAATATCAGTTAGATCACCGATGTCTTGAATGTCTTTTTCTTCAGGTATGAGTTTAAAAAACGCGTTAACTTCCTCGTCGTCATTTATTGGCGTCATGTGATCGCGCCTTAGAGATGGTTTAGGCTTTTGCACAATTTCTTTTCGCAATTGGAGAGATGGCTCGATCGATGAAGCTGGTGTTGGCTTTTGTTCAGTTGGTGTATGTCTTCCTTTTTCTTGGGTCTCTTCCGGATGCTGTAGTGAAGCAACGGGTTGTTTTCTGATAAATCCCGTTTTTTTGTCAGCTCCGTTGTTATCAAGTTCGGCTTCAACCGCATCTACAGCAAAAATTTTATCATAAGCAGTATGGAGATAATCAAATCCAGATTCTGCATCATGGGGTATTGGTTTTTTTTCGGGGGTGATTGATGGTTTAATAAATCCCTGCTGATAAAGACGCACCAATCGCTTTAAAGCGACCAATTCATCGAGGTTTGAATCGTCAATGATCAGTTCAACGTCTCGATTCCCATCGAACAATTGGGTAAATTCATTGGCGTTATCTCCGATTTTCTTTTTTTGAAGCAGCGCTTTGAACGTCGGTGTAACGGTAAATAAAGTTTGCTTTGAAGGAAGCTGATTTACCAGTTTATCGCGAATTTCCAAGCGTTTGCTTCCTTGAAGCAGTAATCCCAGATTGCTGATAGAGATTTCCTCGGCGATGTCCACATCGCGAAAAATCATATTAAAATGCCCCTGCTTCCACGAAAACATCTGGTAAACAGCCTGCTCCGCTTTAAATTCACCGAGGCTGGCGTTGATCACTGCACCTTCACGAAAAAAAATCTGCCCGGTTCGTCTGCCATTGCTCAAAGTTAAAATGCCAGTTTTTCGTTCGACACCAAAGCTCTCAATGAGATCAGTTAAACTGAGTCGCTCCAGTTTACCTGAAAACCGCTTGTGAGTTTCAAAATGGTTGATATTGAACTTTTCCAGACGGCGTAGAACCATACGGATATGGGCGATAACCTCCTTAACATGAAGCGGTTTGATGAGATAATCTTTGGCTCCCAATTCAAAAGCGCGAAGTCGATGTTGAACTTCCCGCTGTTTGGTTAAAAATATTACCGGAATGGATGATGTGTTGGGGTCCATTTTGAGTCTTTCCAACAACTGAAAGCCCGAATAATCCGGTAAATTTGTCTCGGTCAAAATCAGCACGGGATGTGATTTTTGAATTTCTTCCCATGCATTCTTGCCATTGGAAACGGTAAGCACAAAAAAGCCGGAAGCTTGAAGATTCTCTTTCAGAATCGCTAAATTTTTCTTGTCGCCGTCTGCAATTAATATGAATTGATCATCCATTTTTATTATTTTTCAATAGTCAGTCATTCTTGTTTAGATTAAACAACTAAAAATAATATGAGTTTCAATAAAGAGTAACCAATATGGTTGCTAAAACAAATTGTTACGCCGAGTAATTTTTTTCATAATCGTTAAAGAGGCTACTCTAAAAACCACTAATTGCACGAATTTCACAAATTTAATATTTGATAAGTTCAGTAAAATCTATTTGTGTTAAGTTGTGAAATTCGTGGTTCAAACCTTTTTAGAGTGAACCCATTAAATCAGTTTTAGATCTTGATTTGATAATAATTCAAAAATAGCTCTGGCAAAATTCAAACCAGTATGAGAAAACGATGCAATCTTTGTGCCTAACCTTTGCAAACTAACGACAAATTAGATTTTATTATCATAAACGGTGAGAGTTATAGAATCCGATTGTCTTTTTATTTATCTTCGAGATAAAACCTTAGTGTATCTATTCAGGCAGATGTTATTGCCACAAAGATACTATGCTAAAAGTCAAGAAAAAAATAAAAAAGATTACATTTTATTTTCATCGAAAGGTTGTTGGTTTTTGAGCAT
>DSAU01000349.1 GCA_011046315.1 bacterium | reverse complement strand
TCACTGCCAGCGGTGAGTTCGTCGATAAAAAATTCAATGACAACGGGGTCGATTTTGACAGGATCATCGTTGACCTGCGCCGCTACCAGCCAATCGGGTTTGGTGAAAATATTGATTTCCGTTTGCGGGCTGGATCGTCACGCGGTACAATGCCGGTACATTTAAAATTTGACCTGGGTGGTTTCTCAACTTTACGAGGCTATCAATTTAAAGAATTTGCAGATCATAATCGAATGATTCTGGGAAACCTTGAATATCGGTTGTATGGTCGTCATAATCCGTTAAATTCAGTAATCGGGATGACAGATATTAACCTCATTTTATTTACCGACGCCGGTTATGGCTGGACGGTGAGCGATTCACTAAAAGCTCATGAGGGATTTGATGAAGTCGATTGGGGCGATCTGAAAACCTCTGTCGGTATCGCCCTGTCTAACGATCGCGGAAATGTTCGCTTAAACTTTGCCAAACGATTGGATGAAAAAGGACAGCCGATTGAGGTAACAGTGAGAATCAATCGACCATTCTAAAACTGGAGCATCTTTTCGATAAAAATTAATCCCGCTGTCGCGGGACGAGTTTGCTAATAACATCTATGCTGTTTGCAAAACTTGACTCATTATCAAAGATCTTTGCTTGATAAAAGGTTTAATAACTCGTTGTCACAACCGCGCCCGGATTACGGCTCGTATTTCTGATGCCATCGCTTGATCAAACAGTGCGATGGCATCAGTTTATATTTTTCCCCACAATCGATGTTTTACCAAAAATTAAAAATTTTCCTTGACATCCATGCAAAAAATTAGTTTATTAGGAATGTAAAATTGATGGTAACTTCTGATAAACCTTAAATCTAACTGAGGTGTAATATTTGCTATGGATGTTTTAATTATTGGAGGAACCCGATTTCTGGGCGTGTATCTGACGGAAGCTCTGCTCAAAGGGAACCAGAATATTACCTTGTTCAATCGTGGCACAAAGCGCAATCAATTTCCATATTATGAAGACGTGGAATGGATCATCGGCGATCGCAATGATGAAAATCGATTTCGTTCTGTTTTTAAAGACCGCAGTTTTGATGTAGTGATCGATACCTGCGCTTACTTCCCGTCGGATGTGGAGTTGATTGTCGAAGTATTCCAAAATAAGATCGGAAGGTATATTTTCACCAGTTCGATGGCGGTTGCTTATACTAAAGAATTTGACGAACACATCGCACTGCCGATTCCAAATCGGCGGCTATTCGACACGGCTCCCAAGAACAGTTACGCTTACAACAAAACACTGATCGAAGAATATCTGGTCGAACAATTTGACCGCAACGGCTTCCCCTTTGTCTCACTGCGGCCCGCCGAAATAAATGGCCCCGGCGAGCTCCGCGAATGGTACTATATCAATAGAATAAAAAACGGCAGACAAAAAATTCTTATTCCGGGCTCAGGCGAAAATCTGGTGCAACCCGGTTATATTGATGATATCGTTCAGAGATTTTTACTGGCAATCGTCAAAGAAAATGCCGTCGGAGAATGCTACAACATCACTGGCGACGAATTGATCAGTCTCAATCAATACATCAAGTTGATTGCAGAAGTGATAAACGAACGAATCAAAATTATAAATATTCCGTATGCTATCTTCAGACAACTCGTACCGACTAAATATTATTTTCCTTATTGTTATAAACAATCCTTTGTGGTTGATCTGAATAAGATTAAACGAGAGCTCGGCTATCAACCTGAAGTCGGCATCAAGGACGGAATTCGAAAAAGCTTGAAAAAATGGTCAGAAAATTATAATAAAAGATTTTCACCCTATAATCAGAGCGGTGACTATGAGTTCATCAGTTACGATTTGGAAGATATGTTCATATCGGTATGGGAAAATGAGATGGCTGAAGCAACCGGCAGAGTCCATCAAAAATTATTGGAACGGGGACTATTAATATAAAACGGGGATAACATGAAAGCAAAACCAATTATCTCGTTGATGATTCTGTTCGTCTTATCTTTGAGTGCAAATTTGATCGGCGAAGAAGATTACCTATCTATAAAAGAAAGACATCGTGTACGCGCCGATGATAATCTTATTGTCCTGATTGATGTTGATGCCGGGAACATCACGCTCGCAAGCGGCAGCATTAAGAATGAGGCAGTGATTTCCGGAAAAATTAATGAAAGATTTGACCGAGTAAATATCGGTTACGATGAACGTCAGAATGAGCTATCCATCAGTCTGGATCGGCGGAATTGGGTTAAATCGATGAGCAGGGATGGCGCTTCTTATCTCAACATCCAGTTGCCAGAAAACGTGGTTATCGAGTTGAGATCAAAAGTAAAAGGCGGCGTCCTGGATTTTTCAGTCGGCCGGTTAAAGATCGCCAGTTTCGAGATGAAAAATTTTGCCGGAGAAGTGTTTATCGATTTTGATAAACCAAACCCGGTTAAGATGGATTTTTTGGACATCGATGTCAAAATTGGCAGGACCGAGCTGCGAAATCTTGGCAACGCCCGGTTTGTTGAAGCCAACATCAATGGTGGCATCGGTGAATTGTCTATCGACCTAAGCGGTGCTAATGTTCAACAGTCACGTGTCGATATCGATCTTTATATCGGATCGACCGAGATTACTCTGCCGAGGGATATCGGTGTTAAAATCCGCAGCAGCTCAATGGGCTTTTTATCGACATCCAATCTGGAAGCTGTATTGAACAGAGAGGGGCGCTATTATTACAGCAAAAATTATGATCAAGCGACCAGGACCATGTTGCTATCGATCCGCACTGGAATTGGCGATTTAAGAATTGATTTCCGTTAGCTTGCGGATGGGAGGTTATTGGAACTGTTGGAATCAGAGATCTAAAATTTTGTAGCCTTTTCGAATACAAAGAAGCGCAATCACGCCCTTTCCCAAACACATTTTTTGGAGGCAACGCCATGAAAAGCAATCCTAATCAAACCGGTACCAACGCCCAGCAAAATGCAGTCCCGATAAACGGGAAAATCAATATCGCTAAATGGATCAATGAGGGATGGGATATTGTGATGGCAAATTTTGCTGAGTTTTTTATCATCAGTCTCATTTATGTAATTGTTCTGATTGCCACATCTTCCACACTCATTGTCAAATTTCTCTTTACCGGTCCGCTGACGGTCGGCGTTTTTCTTATCATCTTTAACAAAATGCGTGGCAAGCCAATTCAAATCGGAGACATTGCCAAGGGTTTTAACTTTTTTGTGGCTGCGGTGTTAGCGGATATTTTAGTGACCGTATTGGTCGGTCTGGGATTTATTTTTCTCATTATCCCCGGCATTATTCTGTCGGCGATGTATATGTTTACTTTTCCGTTGATACTCGAGAAGAAAATGGACTTTTGGCAGGCAATGGAAACCAGTCGCAAACTCGTCACAAAAAATCTGTTTGAATTGAGCGTGTTTATGTTAATGCTCTACATTTTGATGTTCGTTGGTTTCCTGCTGTTTCTGGTTGGTTTTTTAGTGGCGCTGCCGATAACATTTGCCGCCATTGCTGCGGCATATCGCGATCTATTTGGGCTGGAATCCACTGAATAAATTTATTAGCGCCCGGCGTTTTATCGAAATCTTCCATAGCCATCTATTACTGCAGAAGTTTTTATGGATTATTTCAGCAGCAACGCCTTCCTGGTTGGTAGTAGTTCACCTGTCATTCCGGCTGGAGCGAAGCGGAATGCCGGAATCTCAATAATAGAACTTTTAAATATTAATTTGCACATATATTAAGGAGATTCCGGCTAAAAACATGCCGCAATGACTTTATTAGTTAATAGTGCTGAAGTATTACGTTATTTTTTCAGTTGACATTTATGTTTAAATGATTTAACTTACCCCAAAAAAGTCATTGTGGGTGCAATTCCGAAAGGTTGGTATTTTGGGAAGTAAACAATAAAAATGTAAACTGCTGAAGCAGTTAATCAATTGTTTTATCTTCTATTAACACCCAGATAAATCTGGGTGTTAATTCAACCCTCTTGTTGAATGATCACCCCGATTCATCGGGGTGGAATCGTTAAAAAACAGGATATTAGAAACCGTTTCAACGGTTTACCAATTTTATGGAATTGCTCCCGTCATTGTTCATCCGAGAAGTTAGCGATCGATCTTATCCGGAATGAAACAAGCCGATTGTTTTAGATAAACGTGTGATCACCGATGAGTCTGAATTTGAATCAATTATGCCGCGAGCGCATCGTCGTCTTTGACGGCGCGATGGGTACGCAAATCCAGAAGTTAAATTTATGCAGCGATGACTACCGGGGCAAAACCGGGTGTAATGAAATATTGAACCTGTCCCGTCCGCAAGCGATTCGGGAAATACACGCCGCTTATCTGGAGCTTGGTTGCGATGTCATCGAAACCAACACCTTTGGCGCAAACAGCGTTGTGCTGGCGGATTATGATCTGTCTAAGCAGACTTATCAGATCAATTTAGCCGCTGCGAAATTAGCGCGCGAAATTGTTCGAGATTTTTCAACCCGGAATCAGCCCAGGTTTGTCGCCGGCAGCATCGGACCGGGCACCAAGCTGCCCTCTTTAGCGCAAATCAGTTTTCATGATATTCAGCGCTGCTATCTTCCTCAAATAGAAGGACTGATTGATGGCGGCGTGGATGCGCTGATCGTGGAAACCAGCCAGGATCTGTTGCATCTTAAAGCAGTGCTAATCTCCATCACAGCGACGTTCAGAAAACGGCGGATCAAACTCCCGCTCATCGCTCAGGTCACCATGGAAAAGACCGGTAAGATGCTGGTCGGATCCGATATGATGACCGTCATCGTCGCTTTGTCGCCATTTGATATCGATGCATTGGGACTGAATTGTTCCACCGGTCCGGATTCGATGACCGGACATTTGCGAACATTGTCCCGTCATTGGGACAGGTTAATTTCTGTAATGCCAAATGCTGGCATGCCCCGTGTTGAAAATGGAAACATTTATTATGATTTACAACCGGAACTATTCGCTGATCAGTTGAAAAATTTCGTCGCCGAAATCGGCGTCAACATAGTCGGCGGTTGTTGCGGCGCTACGCCGGAGCATTTAAAAGCGGTTGTTCACAGTGTAAAACAT
>DSAU01000270.1 GCA_011046315.1 bacterium | reverse complement strand
GCCGGACTGGTTCCGACCGCGTCAACTGTTGCCGGAACCGCCCAAACCGCCGACTCTCGGCTCGGATAATTTTTAAATGTATCAAAAGGGTGTTCATTTGGTGGAAATAAACTCATTTATGGAGTTATGGTAATGAGAAAAAATGTTTATACGATCGCTTTGCTGGTAATTATTGGTTGGTCCCAAATGGTTTTCAGCCAAAAGCCTAAAATCGAAAATTTAATTGTTCAACAAAATATGGACAATCTAAAGGTCGAAATTACATTTAATGTGTATAATTTTAATCAGGAAACGATGACTGTGCTGGTGAAAATTTCTGATGACGACGGCGCCACCTATACCGTACCTGCAGTTTCCTTTTCAGGTGATTATGGACTTGGCATTTTATCCGGGCCTAATAAGTCGATTATCTGGGACGCAGTCACTGACTATCCGGAACAATACGGTGAAAATTATCGGGTGAAACTGATTGCCAGCGATGCCAGAATAACCGCGATAAAACCGGTCCTAGAGGGAACTTTTCTGATGGGAGGCAGCGGCGCTGATAATCAGCCAAAGCACGATGTTTATTTGGATTATTTTGAAATCAGCCCTCATGCAGTGACCAATGAGGAATATAAGCTGTTTTGCGATGCGACCAATCGAGCCTATCCGGAGGAAGGTGGTAGTTATCAAGCGCCTATCGGGTATTTTGCCAATTACGGATCTTACCCGGTAGTTGGCGTCAGTTGGTACGATGCAATCGCATATTGCAATTGGCTGAGTCAGCTCAAAGGATTGGAACCGTGTTATGATCTGCAGACCTGGAGTTACGATGCCACCAAAAACGGCTATCACCTGCCCAGCGAAGCACAATGGGAAAAAGCTGTCCGTGGTAATCTGGTTGAAAAAATTTATCCGTGGGGAGACACTGCTCCGACCAATCAGTGCAATTTTACAGGTTATAACGGGAGCCTTCGATATCTCATGGCAAATTTTGATGGACAGGGAAATGGTCCACTTCCGGCTGACAGTCTCATCGCCAATGGATACGGTTTGAAAAACATTGTAGGCAATGTCTGGGAATGGTGCAACGATTGGTATAATGATGAATACTATAGCATATCTCCATTAATTAATCCGCTCGGACCGGAGACCGGCAGCGAAAGAGTCTATCGTGGCGGCGCCTGGAACACCAACGAATCAAACGTCACTTGCGCCTTTAGATCACGTAAAGATCCGAATCGTAAACGATATGACATCGGATTTCGAGTTGCCCGGTAATTTTATCATCTAAAGAGCTAACAGCAACGAGGAAAATATGAAATCGTTCAGCAGGCAAATCATTCTGATGGCATTAATTTTTACGGCGCTGTTTTTTCTGTTGCCATGGTTGTACGCCGAAACCACAGAAAAAACGAGTGATAAATTTACCCTGGATACCCGCGAAATCAATCCGATACCGGTTGACGGCTGGCAGGACTTGTCCAAACAGGGAAATACTTATAGTGAGGATATTCTGATTGATGATCATGGCAAGGTCTGGTGTTTTTACTACCAATCGCCTGGCGCACAGCAGCCGGTTTATGTCAAGATTTTCAAACCGGACGGTTACCAGTACAAATATAAAATGATCGCGGGCTATGGCTCTGCAAGCACCGATCCCAACCGGAATAGCATTCGCGCTGCTCTCAATCAGGAAACCGGAGATGTCTGGGTTGCACTGGAAGGAACGAACGGCGGTTATTTCGTTATTTACGATTCAACCGGCAACATCAAACAGGATTCCACCCAATTGGCAATAAATGCGCATTTCCCCAAAGTGATCGGCGACAAACAGGGGAGGATGTGGTTTTCCTACAACAGCTCTAATCCCTGGCAGGCGTACATTGTCGGTTACAACGATGACGGTGATCAACTACAATCACCAGTTTTAGCAACTGAACACGATGGTGTTATCAACACCGATATCGCGGTTGATGACAGCAATCGGATATGGGTAACTACTGATATTCATCAGGGAGAAGGGGGATTTGCCAGCCGTGTCAGTATTTTTGAAGATGATTTCACTCAAGTAGTCGACGGTGAGCTTGTTGGTGAGGCAGAGGTAGAGTTTGATCCGCAAAGATCAATCTATGCCGATCCCATTAACCATGGGATGTGGATTCTCGAAAAAGCCAAGCCCTCTTATGGAGACTATCAGCTCCACCTTTATCGATTGGATCGAACAAAAGTAACCACCCTGGAGAATATCGGTAATTGCGGTTTTCTGAGAAATGAAATTAATCGAATTGAGGTCATTCGATTTGACGAAAGTAATAGCTCAAACAAACGCTACCAAATCGCTGAGTTTGATCCGATTAGTGGCGAGCAATTGATGGACTGGGTGACTGCCTTTGACAGCACCCACCAATTTGTAAAAAACGGGGTCGCCTACAATCGAAATTATAATACGCTCAAAGCTTATGTTGTCAACAAGGAGGAGAATCGCAGCCGGATAAAATTCTTGCCGGTTACACCCGGCTATCCGGTTATTTCAATCAGTCCGACCGCGGTTAATTTTGATACCACCAAAATCAAAGCTGGCTATCAGAAGCAACGCATGTTCGCCGTTCAAAATACCGGCAATGATCTGCTGATCGTTTCAGACATCAACCCGCTGGACGCGAGATTTTCGGTGACTGATACCAGTTTTCAACTCAATCCGGGCGGATCAAAAAATGTTATTGTTGCCTTTGCGCCGACCGATACCAATATCGTTAATAGTCAAATTCAAATTTTGAGCAATGATCCGAACAATCCAACTGCCCAAATAACAGTAACCGGAAAAGGTTACCAACCAACTCATCCCAAAATCACAGTATCTCCCGCTACCTTGGTTTTTGACACCATTGTTTTGGGATCAAAACAGACTCAGTACCTGTTCATCGAAAACAAAGACGTTTTTGAACCGCTTGTTGTTTCCAACATCGCAAATTCCGACAGCCAGTTTTATGTGAATAAATCTGCTTTTACTGTGGCGCCAGGAAGGGGAGAGTGGGTGACAGTAACGTTTGAACCCAAAATTGCATCCGATCTGATCGCGGATTCGTTAAGAATAACCAACAACGATCCGGATACCTCGCTTTACATCGTGCCGTTAATCGCCGCCAGCCGGGAACCGGATAAACCGCAGATTGCAGTTTCCCCGGATTCGCTCGATTTTGGTGAAGTCTCAGTGGATGAATCAAAAACTTTGAACCTAAAACTAAGCAACCAGGGAGAAGCCCCGCTGGAAGTGAGCGCTATCATTTCCAGCAATGCTCAGTTTACTGTCAATAAAACTGAACTGACCGTTCAATCTGAACAAACCGAAGTGATTCAGGTTACTTTTTCACCAACTTCAGAAGGGAATAAAAGCGGCACACTCACAATTTTAAGCAATGATGAAGAACAAAGCGAGTTGGTGGTTCCGGTAACTGGAGCTGGGGCGGTTTTATCCGATCCTTATCTGGTCTACGATCAGGAAGAGATCTTTTTCGGAAAAGTTTTCATTGGCGATAGCTTGCGCAAGAGCTTGCTGCTACAGAATTATGGCGACCATTTGCTGGTGATTACCGATGTCGCCACCACCGATGAACGATTTCGCGTTTCAGCAGATACCATCCGCATTGCCAAACAGGAATCGCATCGTCTTTGGATATCCTTTATTCCTGATGATACGTTGAAATATAGCGGAACCCTGCAATTTATGAGCAATGATCCCAACAATGATTTTGTCGAAATTGGCCTTTCGGGCAGCGGCGGCAGACACTATCAGCAAATTTCTGTTTTCCCCACCCATGTAAATTTCGGGGAAGTGATATTGAACGCATACAGTTATAAAAATTTATTGATCACCAATATCGGAACCCGAACGCTAACAATTTCTGATATTTTAACCGATAACTACCATTTTCAACCGGGAACCACGTCATTTGAATTGGCTGCTGAACAGTCCAGACAGATAAGTGTGGCTTTCAGTCCGGATTCAGCCAAAATATTTAATGGTAAATTGACAATTGTCAGCGACGATCCGGTTGCAGACAGTTTGATTGTAACCGTGACCGGATCTGGTCGAGATTCCACCACACAATCTATTTCCGTGTCAACCGACTCATTGAATTTCGGCGAAATCGCCAAAAACAATACCAGGGTTCTCTCATTTCGAATCAGTAATCTTGGTGAAAAGAAGCTCAGAATCTTTGATATGGTTAATTCTGATTCTGCGTTTCGAATCCAAAATAAAACGTTGGACGTAGAGGGGTTGTCTTTTGCGACGGCTTATGTAACATTTACACCGGATACCATTAAAAGTTATAACGATACGCTATTGATCTACAGTAATGATCCGAACGTTGAAACCCAGTCGATTATTTTAACTGGACAGGGGAGAGCCCAGCGACCGCAACGAATTGAACTATCCACCAATTACCTCGAATTTGGTAGCGTAGCCATTGGTCGTTCAAAATCGCGATCTCTCTGGATCGAAAACAGCGGTGAACGTAATCTGACGATTCGGCGCGTCGAAATCAGTGATGAGCAATTCACCGCCTCTGATAATTGGTTTGTGATTAAACCCGGCGATTCAAAATATTTTGTGGTCACATACACCCCCCAACGCCAGGGCGCTGTCTCAGAAACAGTGACCTTTCACTCAAATGATCCGGATAACCCACAAGTAACTATTGAACTAACCGGTCGCGGAGAGGAATATACTGGACCTGAAATAGCGGTATCATCAGAAGTTCTCAATTTTGGCGCCACATTGATCGGCGTTCGAAAACAATTGTCGTTAAAAATTTATAACTTATCAGAACATTCAGCGCTGGAAATCAATGAATACTCTCTGAATCACAATTCGTTCACAGTGACTCATGTACCATCGACGGTGGCGCGTGGTGACAGCGGTTTTATCCGCATTCTCTATCATCCATTGGAAGAAGGCTATCATTCAGCAAATTTGACGATTTCTTCCAACGACGTTTTTCACGGTTCATTCAACATATTCATCTCAGGCTATGGCGTGCAGGAAAACAGCGGACAAAATAAGCTCGCCGATTGGGGGTGGAATGGCATCGGATCGGCGCCATTCGGTGATGGTTTTTCCGGTATGGTTTCTAATTAT
>DSAU01000189.1 GCA_011046315.1 bacterium | reverse complement strand
GCGCCCAGCAGAGCTGTGTTGCTTACCGGCAAATACAGCCATCTTAACGGCGTTGCGGACAATCGAACAGCGTTCGATGGTAGTCAACTGACTTTCCCCAAAATATTACAACAAGTTGGCTATGAGACGGCGCTGTTTGGTAAATGGCATCTGAAGAGCGATCCCACTGGTTTTGATTATTGGAACATTCTTCCGGGACAGGGACAATATTATAATCCGGACATGATTGAAATGGGAGAGCAAAAACAGATTCAGGGTCATTCCACTGATATTATCACTGATATTTGTTTGGACTGGTTGAAAAACCGTCAGCGCAGCAAGCCGTTTTGTGCATTGTTACATTACAAAGCGCCGCATCGAAATTGGATGCCAAAACTCGAACATCTATCAATGTATCAGGATAAAGAATTGCCGATACCGGAAACTTTTTTTGACGACTATCAAACCCGAAGCGATGCCGCACAGGAGCAAGAAATGCGTATCGCGGATCATACTTTTCCTGCTTTTGATTTAAAACTGAGCTATCAAAACGAGCCGGTAACCGAAGCCGAGAAGCAAGATCAAGAATTTTGGGATTCAGCTTACAGCCGAATGAACGCAGAACAGCAAAAAATCTGGGACGCTGCATATCAACCGCAAAACGAAAAATTCCGAGCTAATCCCCCTCAGGGAGATGAACTTGCTAAATGGAAATATCAGCGCTACATTAAAGATTACTTGCGTACCGTGGCGGGCGTCGATGAGAATATCGGCAAAGTTTTGGATTATCTGGATGAGGCAGGATTGTCGCAGAATACGCTGGTTGTGTACACATCGGACCAGGGCTTTTACCTCGGCGAGCATGGCTGGTTTGATAAACGGTTCATGTACGAGCAGTCGCTGCGCATGCCGCTGATCGTTCGCTATCCCCGGGAAATTCAACCTGCTGTAAACGAAAACGATATCGTGCTGAATCTGGACTTTGCGCCCACCTTGCTGGACTATTGCGACGCGCCAATTCCCGGAGAAATGCAGGGCCGATCTTTGCGGAAGCTATTGCGAGGCGCCAAGCCCGGAGATTGGCGGCAATCAATGTACTACCATTACAGTGAATATCCGGCATGGCACATGGTGAAAAAACATTACGGGATTCGTACACATCGTTATAAGTTAATTCATTTTTATGATGACATCGATGCCTGGGAACTCTATGATTTAAAAACTGATCCCTATGAAATTAACAACGTATACCAAAACCCCGATTATCAATCAATCGTAAAGGAACTGAAATTGGAGTTGAATCGTTTGAAAGCAGAGTATCGGGACTTGTAATTGAAAAATTATTTTTTCGGATCCGATCGAAATTAAAAGTATTACACTAACCTTAATGTAATATATTGCAATTCATTTTATAATTACAGCTAAATATAGAATGGTAGTAGCGACTTCAGTCGCATTTTAGAAGTAAAAGAATGACTAAAGTAATTACTACCAGATAAATTGCCAAACAACACGAACCTTATTCATCGAGGCTTAAAAATGCACGACAAGGGTGGTCTCAAGGGGCTATATTTTCCGGGCGGAAACGAATTTTCCAATTCAAGGTACACTCGATTCGCAGTCTTATTTTTTCTGGTTCTCTTTTGTTTCAGTTTTACCACACTTGTTTTTGCACAAAAATCATCTTACAAGTTTAATAAAATAACCATTAATGACGGGCTTTCTCAGAGTACGATTCGATGCGTTCTTCAGGACAGCAAGGGATTTTTATGGTTCGGAACCGACGATGGTTTGAATCGATATGACGGATATTCCTTCAGGGTGTTTCGTTCTGAAAATAATGATTCAACCGGCATTAGTAATGATGCCATTCAGGCGTTATGTGAGGACAGGACAGGTGTATTGTGGGTGGGAACGGCAAACGGCTTAAACAGCTTTGATCCGGCTGCCGAACAGTTTGTTCGCTATCTGCATGATGATGCAGATTCTACGAGTTTGAGCGGTAATTATATTTGGCGAATTTTTGAGGATAGCAACGGACGGTTATGGATCGGTACCGATAACGACGGGCTGAACTTGTATGAGCGAAGTAGTGGTCAATTTCATCGCTATGTCAACATTCCTGACGACAGCTCCAGCCTTTCCAACAATTCGGTCATGAGTATTGCAGAGGACGGCGCCGGCAATTTGTGGGTAGGAACCTTTCACGGTTTGAACCGATTTGATAAAGAACGACAGAGTTTCGTCCATTACTTTTTTGATGAAAAGAATCCTTCCACAATTAGCTCGAACAGGGTTTGGGAATTGATCGCTGACCAAAAAGGAGACCTCTGGATCGGCACCGATTGGGGTTTGGTTCGCTACGATTATCAGAAGGAAACTTTTATCCGCCAATCCCTGCTTCCTCAACATCAAGAGCAACCAAATGTCTGGGTTATTTTTCAGGATCGCTCCGGAGTGATATGGGTGGGGACCCAGAATAGCGGGATGTTTGAATACTTTCAACAAAACATTCAAGTCATCTAGCAGTTAAACAATCCTCATGATTACCAAGGACTGAGCAGCAATCAGATAACATCAATTTATGAAGATCGATCTGCTGTGCTATGGATCGGGACTACTGTTGGGTTGAACCGATTGAATCAAAGCGGCAGATTTTTTCAAAGCTATGGCATTCAACCGCGGGACAGAAACTGTTTGTCTGATAATATTATCTGGTCGGTATATGAAGACCGCAATGGCGATTTGTGGATCGGAACTGATACTGGCGGATTAAATCGCTATCAACCCGGCAGGGATCGCTTTACTTTTTTCGAACATGATTCGACCAATCCCAATTCGCTACAAAGCAACAGCGTACTGGCTATCAAAGAGGATAAAAAGGGTAATCTCTGGATTGGAACGTTTGATGGAGGGCTGTCAGTATTAGATCCAAAGCGGCAGCAATTTAAACATTATCAGCACGATGAAAACGATCCATCCAGATTAGCTTCAAATAGTATTACTACAATTTATGTAGATAGCTTTGATGATATCTGGATCGGCACTAATGTCGGAGTGGTCAATAAATTTGATCCGGATAAAAAATTTGTCAAATATCATTTAGTTGACAGCAGCGCTGGCAGGGCAACCCAAAAATATAATGAAATCTGGACGATTTTGGAAGACCGAAGCGATAGATTTTGGATCGGGACTGAAAAAGAGGGGTTGTTTTTATTAAATCGCGACGACGGCGCTGTCATCAATTATCGCCACCACCAACACATTCCAAACAGTTTAAGCAATAACTGTGTGCTATCATTAGCAGAAGATCGAAACGGAACGCTGTGGATCGGAACTCACGGCGGAGGGCTCAATAAATTCGATGATGAGAAACAGATTTTTACAAGCTATACAACCGACCATGGACTTCCCAATAATGTCATTTATGGTATTTTGGAAGAGGATGCTTCAACTGAGGATGATAACATCATATTATGGCTGAGCACCAATAAGGGATTATCGAAATTTGACACCCAATCTTTGAGCTTTACAAATTATCAATCCACTGACGGCTTTCCCAGCAGTGAGTTTAATGCCGGTGCCTATTTTAAATCTACCGGCGGTGAAATGTTTTTCGGTTCGATCGAAGGGTTGGTCAGATTTAATCCCAAAAACATCCCGATCGATTCTTATGCGCCGCCAGTGGTTTTTACGGACTTTAAAATATTTAATAAATCCATCCCGGTCGGACAGGATGAACAGGGTAGAATAATTTTGTCAAAGTCAATCTCGGAAACTGATCACGTTAAACTCAGTCATAGAGAAAACAGCTTTGGCATCGAATTCGCGATGTTGAACTTTGCCGGAGTTGGAACTAACCGCTATCAATATAAAATGAAGGGGCTCGACGATAAATGGATAAATGTCGGCGCCGCGAATTATGTCAACTACAACCGATTGCGCCCCGGAAAATATGAGTTTAAAGTTAAAGCTGTTAACCACCATAATGTTTGGAGCGATCAGGAGACAACGTTAAAAATCACCATTAATCCTCCTTACTGGCAGACGCTTTGGTATAAAATTTTATTCTACGGCGCCATCGCCATGGTTCTGGGACTTATATTCTACGTGATTGTTAAAATATATCGCAATAGAAATAAACAGCTCAAGGAATGGAACCAAAGATTAACCGAACAGATTGAGGAACGAAAAAAGGCAGAGGAAAAACTGGCAACATCACTTGAAGAAAAAAGTGTTTTATTGAAAGAGATTCATCATCGTGTAAAAAACAATTTGCAAACGATTATCAGTCTGCTATATCTTCAGAGTAAACGTGTGAATGACAAACAAGCAATCGAATCATTTCAAGAGAGCACCCGAAGGATTTATTCGATGGCTTTGGTGCATGAAAAATTGTATCATACTGAAAATTTATCGCAGATTAATTTTGGCGATTATATTAAAACAATGGTAAAAAAACTGCTTGAAGCGTCGGAAGTGAACACCCGGGTCGATGTCGAGTTTGATCTTCAAAAAATAACGCTGGGCATCGACAACGCAATCCCGCTCGGGCTAATCGTTAACGAATTGATTACCAATGCGTTAAAACATGCTTACCCCAATCGAGAAAAGGGTTCTTTGGTTGTTGGTTTCCGGCGGCGGTTGGATCACAATCTCGAACTGGTGATAAAGGACGACGGGATCGGCTTGCCACAAGATTTTCGTTTTCAAAACAGCGATTCGTTAGGCTTTCGTTTGGTCAATATTTTGACAGATCAGTTAGAAGGTCGCGTTTCAGTGGATTCCACCAGCGGAACAACGGTTACAATTTCTTTTTCGAAGTCCCCCGCTGATGACAGCTAAATTTGTTTGGTATGAAATTTATTATTGAAAGTTATCAATAAGCTCGGTATTCGACACTGACACCGCAATTGGCTTGCCTTGCGTGTGATTGGTTATAAAATGTACGGTGTTTTCGTCTCAAATTGATAACCGGTAACACCGGGGTAACATTCAGCTTGTATCAAAACCGCGAAAGCGGTCATGAAAAATTTTCTAATTTTACCTCACCGTAGTGAATTATCGGTTTCTACAAACTTAAATCAACGCAACTTTTATTGTGTTGGCAATAAAAATCCAGGTTACTAATCACTGAGTAGTAATAGGT
>DSAU01000094.1 GCA_011046315.1 bacterium | reverse complement strand
ATTTTTAGTAACGAAAACGAGGTCGTTTTAAACCAGGCATTGTCTCACTGGAATGATGATGACATTTTCCCGATTTCACTGATTCCGTTCCGCCATGGCAGTTGGATCGGATTTCCCAATCCGAAAGATTATAAAATAGTTTTCGGTGATCTGGGCATAGATACTTCGGTTTATTTTAAAGTCAGAACCCGGGTTGAATTGCCCCCCAAACCGGTTAATTTTACCGTGTATAATATGACCGATTCGGTAAAAGTGCCATTTGCTTTCTGGGAAACGGATGGAGATGACGGTACTTTTACTGCTGGCTATCTGGAGACCGATTTAATCGTTTTTATGGAGGAAAATGCTCAGGGAGAAATCGCTCCCAGTTGGAGGTTCAAAGTAGTATTCGATACCCTGCATCGAAATCCAACCAAAGGCGACACCGCATATCTGATTGTGAAAAAACCATTCCTTTCCAACGTGATATATGAGTTTACCACAGAAGCGGCGCGGATCGACCTTCAACGAGCAAAGAATGACCTTGACCGCATCAAAGTCGTGCCCAATCCCTATGTGGCGGCTGCGATCTGGGAAGGTCGAAATTTCTTCACCACCGGCAGGGGACCGCGTTCAATTCATTTCAACCATTTGCCGCGGGAATGCACGATCCGTATTTTCACAGTTTCCGGAGAGCTTGTCGATGTGATCGAACATAACAGCCTAATGGATGATGGCTCCGCCGAATGGGATGTCTTAACCAGGGATAAACTGACCCTTTCCTATGGTGTGTACATCTATCATGTTGATGCGCCGGGAGTGGGTCAAAAAATCGGAAAATTTGCAATTATTAAATAATTACAGGAGAAGGCAAAGTGAAAACAAATAAATGGTGGACTTTTGCTTGTCTGCTGATAGCATCATTAAGTCTGGGAAACTTGCAAGCTCAGGAGGTAACAAAAATTGGCACCACAGCCGCGAAAGTGCTAAGCATTCCTGTCGGTTCACGCGCTTTGGGTATGGGCGGCGCTTTTGTTTCGATTGCCGACGATGCAACTGCCATGTATTGGAATCCAGGAGGTATTGCCCGGTTGGAAAAAAGCGAATTCGTGTTTATGCACTCCAACTGGCTGGCGGACATCCAGTTCGACTATGTCGGGTTGGTGTTAACAATGGGTAATCTGGGTAGCTTTGGCATTAATTTTACTGCAATGACCATGGATGAAATGGACATCACCACCGAATATGAACCCGAGGGTACCGGAGAAACCTTTTCGGCAGGAAGCTTTGTGGCTGGTCTGTCGTACGGTCGAAATTTAACAGATAATTTTTCAATCGGTGCAACAGTAAAATATATTTCCGAAAATATTTGGAATTCCACTGCCAACGGAATGGCGATCGACATCGGGACGCTTTTTATCACGCCTTTTAATGGGATTACGCTGGGCGCCAGCATTTCCAATTTCGGGCAGAAGATGCAAATCCTTGGCGACGACCTGCTGGTGCAGAAAGATATCGACGCCAGCATTGCCGGTAATAATGAAAGCGTTAATGCCTATCTCGCTACTGACCGATTTGATCTTCCATTGACGATGAGGATTGGTGTTTCCAAAAAATTTATTGACAATAATTATAACAGATTGGTGCTAAGCATTGATGGGTTGCATCCAAATGATAATACCGAATCAGTCAACATCGGTGCTGAATATACAACGTTTCGAAACATCGTTGCAATTCGGGGGGGCGTAAAATCGCTGGGAATGAAAGATCGTGAGGAAAAGTACACAATTGGAACAGGGGTCAATTATTTTCTTGGCGGCGGAAGACGAATCAAAATAGATTATGCTTTTCAACAATTTGTGCATTTAAAAAATATTCATCAATTTACCTTAGCTGTAAAATTTTAATCTAAAACCCTGAAAGGAGGTGGAGCTATTTTTAAAGAAACAAGCGGTTAGTTGTCTAATTATTATGTGAACAAAAGCGAATGGAGGTGAGGCTAAAAAAACAAGTTAATTGATTTTGAAGATTGAACAGGATGATATTTCGCTGTTCAAAACAATCTAATCGAAAAAAATGACAAACATTTATTAGTCAACAAGGAGATGAAGTATGAAATTAAAATCTACAAAATGGCTCCTGCTTTTGGCATTGGTAATTACAATCCCCTTAATTAGCGGATGTTTTACCATATTGTCAATTGAACAGGTTGAAACGGCAGAAGCTGGCACGCAAATTCAGGTCTATTTGGAAATTCGCACCGAAGATACGGATGAAAATGCTCATTACGGTATTTTCGCGTTATTAATACCGGTAGATTGGGCGGTGGATTCTGTCTTTTTTTCCGGTGATTTTGGCCCTGATTATTGCACCTGGCTGCATCCTGATAGCGCCGACGGCGACCCGGGCGGTGATGTTGATTATTGGTATGATTCGCTGGATGTTCGTTTTCCACCTCCGGAGGGAATGCACTGGCAGGTTTACCAGTCGGCAAATCCTTATGCATCGGATTTAGACACCGGTTATGTTGATCTTTATGTGGACATGACCGTTGGAAATACGCCAGGAAATTATAACCTTGGTTATTTTGTTACCAATGCAGCCCTGGATTTTACCGATCCATCTTATTACGATGTGAATCTGGATAATCCAATAGAAGTTACCGGTGGCGCTGCCAATCTGGTTACCTTTCAATGCAACATGAGCATCCAGAACCAGAAGGGTAATTTTGATCCGGATGATGACAAGGTTGTGGTTCGCGGAAACTTTAACGGTTGGGCCGGAGACGCCGAACAACTGCTGGATCCGGATGCTGATGAGATTTACACCGGAACCTTTGATGTGGGAGGCGAAGCCACCATTTTCTACAAACACGTGATTGTCAAAGCTGATGAGAGCGTCATCTGGGAAGATGTTCCCAATCGCGAATTCGCCAATGTCGGTGCGCAAGTTTTGCCGGTGGTTTATTTTAATGACGATTCCGTCATCGTGGAGGCGGCTGATGTGACTTTTCAGTGCATCATGAGCATCAAGATGCGCGAGGAGGTTTTCAAACCGGATGCCGGCGATATTGTTGTGGTGCGCGGAAATTTCAATGGCTGGAGCGGCAACGCCGATCAGTTATTGGATGACGCCACTGAAGCTGCGCCCGGTGTTCCTGGCGATAGTGTTTACACGGGAACATTTAATGTGGGCGCTGATGCGACCATCTATTTTAAATACGTGATCCACAAGGCTGACGGCACTGATATGTGGGAAGGCGATCCCAATCGTCAATTTGCCAATACGGGTCAGGCCATGGTATTGGAGCCGGACTATTTTGATCGCGATGATGAATTTAGCGGTGTTTCCAAAGCTGGCGCGATTTTATTCAATGTGGATATGGAGGTTTGGGAAAACGCTGGATTTTTTGACCGCAATCTGGATTCGCTGATGATTCGCGGTGGTTTCAACGGCTGGGCATCCGGCGACCATCTGGAGCGTTTTCCGGGAACCATGATGTATGAAAGGACCATGCCGGTAGAAGGTATTGTCGGTTCTTCCATCGCCTACAAATATTACATCAACTATTCGGACAAGACGATCTGGACGAATGAGGATTGGGGCTATGAGGTTCCTTACACCCGCGGCGGCGGTAACCGGCACATTATTTTTCAGGGCACCATGGATCAGGAAGCGCCCATCGAATACATGAACGACATTCCGCAAGCTGGTGTGATTCCGGCTGGTCACAGCATGACCTTGACCTTCACCGTTGACATGAATCCAGCGTTAACGCTGGCGACTCCGTTTAATCCGGCAACGGACACGGTCAAGCTGCTGCCCCAGGATCCACACTGGGCAATCGGCCAGGGATTGGATCCCTACGACGATGATCTGGTTGTTTTCGAAGACCCTGAAGGTGACGGAATCTACAGCGGGACTATGGAGATCACCGGTCCGACCATCTATGGCATTGAATACGCCTATCGCTACGGCGCTGATGAGATCACCGAAGGCGGTGGTTTTGAATTCGGGCGTTATCGAACCCGTTTCATCCGACCGCGTCATGACGGTACTTTTACCGATAACTGGGTTTTCCCGATTGATACTTTTCAATTGGACCCGCCATTGGTGGTCGAACCTTTGCCCGAGCCCATGCCGTTGGATGTCGAATTGGTGAATGGTTTGGCAAAGCCAGCCGACTACAGTTTGAGTCAAAACTATCCCAACCCATTCAACCCGGGCACTATGATCAGCTATGCTGTTCCCAAGTTCAGTTTTGTGACCTTGAAGGTTTACAACATGCTGGGACAGGATGTGGCGACACTGGTCAACGAGCACAAAGTGGCTGGTAAATTCAATGTGTCATGGGATGGCAAAGATTACAGCGGTCGCGCGATTGCCGGCGGCGTCTATTTCTATCGTATTGAAGCCGGTGATTTTTCCAAAACCATGAAGATGTTGCTGCTCAAATAGGGAAATATTTCCGGTAGGCGATCTATTAGATAGGGGGAGAAAGTGATACTGCTTTCTCCCCCTATTGTATTTTTGAGGCAGAGGCAAACTTATTCCGCTCACTGCGGGATGATGAAGCAGACATCGATATAACTTTAATAACTATATCACCAATACAACAAACTTATTTTCAAACGACCTCCCAAAACCGGCCAAAAGATGCCAGCGGTTCAATAAACTGTAGTACCAGATTGTGTCCGCAAAACTGAGTTGTATCGAAATTTCAAAGTCGTCGCAGAAAAAAAATGAACCGCGGATGACACAGGTTTTTATCTGTGAAATCATCCGTGAAATCGGTGAAATCTGTGGTTGCTTTTCATTAATTAATTTGATAAGCTATGTTTTTAAAAAGAAAAGCAATTTAATGAAGTTGAACACTAAATTGCTTTTCGAAAATGGGACGGATTGTGAAAACGGTTCTTCGTAATCCCATCCAACACACCAAAATCAATTATTGAATTTTCACTTCAACGGCATCCTCAAACGGCTGCTTATAGGGAACTTTTACCGTTAGCAGACCGTCGGCGTATTTGGCTTCGGCTTGTTCAGCTTTAACCGGACAGCAAATAGAATAAGAGGTTATATATTCGACGCCTTCTTTGCTGGCGTTTATATAAAAACTGTCTTCGTGTAATTTAAAGTGAATATCTTTTTTAGCCACGCCCGGGAGCTCGATTTCCACCATTAAATAT
>DSAU01000330.1 GCA_011046315.1 bacterium | reverse complement strand
ACCCTTGTTCGCCAAATACATGGTGATGGCGGCTGTCAGTGTGGTCTTCCCATGATCAACGTGACCAATTGTTCCTATATTCACATGCGGCTTTGTGCGTTCAAATTTTGCTTTCGCCATGACAATACCCTCCGCAAAATTAAAAAAAATGATTTGATTATATTATTTCATAATATAGAGCCCACGATCAGGATTGAACTGATGACCTCATCCTTACCAAGGATGTGCTCTACCGACTGAGCTACGTGGGCTTCAGATATACTTTTGTCCCAACTCTTTTAGATAATTAAAACCCTCACAATTAGCTTCTCCTGGTCTTAGGCTTTCCGCGGGTTTGACTTTCTCAAAAATAAGTTTGGCTATCCTAAATATTTTGCTGATCCCCCTTCTTATTTCAAACCCACCCAAAACTCCATGGTGTTCGATTTTGAATGAAAGCCTAACCCGTAGTGGGATAGGAGCTATATTTATGAGGGGTATTGCAATCCGAGCGGGAAACGGGATTCGAACCCGCGACCCTCAGCTTGGAAGGCTGATGCTCTAGCCGACTGAGCTACTCCCGCTTGTGATTTTTTTGCTTTGTGGGAAGGGGAGGATTCGAACCTCCGAAGGCTGAGCCGACAGATTTACAGTCTGTTCCCTTTGGCCACTCGGGAACCTTCCCATTGAATTTGATAAATTTGAGCCACCAGCAGGAATCGAACCCGCGACCGACTGATTACAAATCAGTTGCTCTACCGTCTGAGCTATGGTGGCGATTTTCATTCCCAACCGTACTTTATATACACAAATGGGGTGTTCAGGTATTTATACAAAATTTATAATATACACTTTTATTATTAAAAGTCAAGACTTTTTTTAGAAAAGATAGATACAATAGCTCAAATTTTCCATCTAAATTCATTTTTTTCGCCAAATCGGTTTATCCGGTCGGTCATGTATTTCAACTCCCAGCGCAATTAATTTTTCTCGGATTTCATCAGACAGATCAAATATTTTCCGTCGTCTCAATTCGCTTCTCACATTGAGTAAAATTTCAATCAACGCCTCTTCGGTAATAGTGGTTTGTTGATGCTGTTTATAGCTGAGAATCCCTAAAAAACTATCAAATTCGACAATCGTTTCCTTTATCTTTTGTAGAGCCAAATAATCAGCGTCCGAGTATTGAGTTTTGGTTAAAATCAGATTTGCCTCTTTCACCAGATCAAATATCTTTGACATCGCGCCAGCGGTATTAAAATCATCATCCATTTCTGCAATAAAACCGTCTCTGAGTGCATCAATTGACTCAGTCAGCGCTGCTTCTCCCGAAAGCTCCCGCTGGGACTGGTCTAATGCTACGTCAATATTACTGATAGTCGTAATAATTCGTTCCAGTGCGTTTTGAGCCTGCTGAACCAGTTCTTCGCTAAAGTTCACCGGACTTCGGTAGTGTTTCATCAAGAAAAATATCCTCAACACCTCTGCTGGATACTGGGTCAATATTTCTCGAGTGGTAAAAAAATTGCCTAATGATTTGGACATTTTTTCACCTTCGATATTCAGGAAGCCATTGTGCAGCCAATATCGAACAAACTGTTTTCCAGTTGCACCCTCGCTCTGGGCGATTTCATTTTCATGATGGGGAAAAATCAGGTCTGCGCCACCAGCGTGAATATCAAAAGTTTCTCCCAGGCATTTCATTGACATAACAGAACATTCAATATGCCAACCGGGGCGTCCTCTACCCCAAGGACTGTCCCAATAGGGCTCCCCTTCTTTAACGGTTTTCCAGAGAGCAAAATCCAATGGGTTTTTCTTTCGCGAATCAACCTCGATTCGAGCGCCAGATTTTAATTGATCAATATTTTTCCCGGATAATTTTCCGTAATTCTGAAAGTCGGAGACTGAAAAAAACACATCGCCATCCACTACATAAGCCAGTCCTTTATCCACCAGTTTTTCAATGAGCGCAATGATTTCGGGTATGTTTTCAGTGGCGCGTGGATATTTGTCAGCCGGCTGAATCCCAAGTTTTTTGATATCTTCAAAAAAGGCGTCACTGTATTTTTGAGCGACTGTTGCAGCGTCAACCTGTTCATCAGCCGATTTTTTGATAATTTTATCATCAATATCCGTAATATTCATTACAAATTTAACCTCAAAGCCGCGATAGCTGAGATAACGTCGAAATATGTCATAAATGATAAAGGGCCGGGCATTGCCAATATGAAAAAAATCATAGACCGTGGGACCGCATAAATACATTCTTATTTTTCCCGGCTCGATAGGTATTAATTCTTCTTTCTGTTTTGTCAATGTATTGAATATTTTTATCGCCATCTTTTTCTTGCTTCTCCGGTTAATTGATAAATTTTATATTGAACCTATCGAACCAGCAAATGTTTCTTATTCATTTCCCGCTAATTTCGCTGTCAGTTGAATGCTACAAACGCTTCTCAATTTTTGCCCAGCTGTCCTTCAGGGACACGATGCGATTAAATACCAACCTGCCGGTCGTAGACTCTACAGAATCGACGCAGAAATAACCGTTCCGCTCAAATTGATATTTTTCGCCGGGTTTGGCGTCTGCCAGACATGGTTCGAGCTTGCAATTGGATAAAATTTCCAGCGAATTTGGATTGAGAAAAGTTTTATAGTTCTGATCCTTATCGCTGGTGGGATCCGGAACATTAAACAAACGATCATAAAGTCGCACTTCAGCGTCAATTGCATCAGCCGCTGAAACCCAGTGCAAGGTTGCTTTCACCTTTCTGCCATCGGGAGCATGTCCTCCCCGTGTTTCCGGATCATAGCTGCAATGCAGTTCAGTTATTTCTCCAGTTTGCGGATCTTTGATAACATCGACACATTTGATAAAATATGCGTAACGCAGCCGAACCTCTTGTCCTGGCGCCAATCGGTAAAATTTTTTCGGTGGATTTTCTTTAAAATCATCCTGTTCAATATACAGCTCTCGCGAAAAAGGAATTTGTCGTGTTCCCATTTTTGAATCTTCCGGATTATTAATCGCTTCCAAATATTCAGCCTCTGCTTGTGGATAATTCACAATCACCACCTTTAATGGTTTCAACACTCCCATTACACGCGGCGCCTGTTTGTTCAAATCCTCGCGAATGCAATATTCCAACATTGCAATATCCACCACGCTTTCCCGTTTTGCCACGCCGATCAATTCCGAAAAATTACGAATGGACTCCGGCGTATAACCGCGACGCCGTAGTCCGGAAAGCGTCGGCATTCTTGGATCATCCCAAGAGCTGACATGCCCTTCTTTCACCAATTCCAACAGCCGGCGTTTGCTCATGACTGTATAGCTGAGATTAAGCCGCGCAAACTCAATTTGCTGAGGATGGTGCACCCCCAGTTGATCGAGAAACCAATCATATAATGGTCGATGGTCTTCAAACTCCAGCGTGCAGATCGAATGGGTGATACCTTCAATCGAATCTTCCAATCCATGAGCCCAATCGTACATGGGATAAATACACCATTGATCCCCGGTTCTGTGATGTGCGGCATGTAAAATTCGATACATTACCGGATCTCGCATGTTAAGATTCTTATGAGCCATATCGATTTTAGCCCGCAATGTATGTGAACCGTCAGGAAATTCACCAGTTCGCATCCGCTCAAACAAATCGAGGTTTTCATCAATCGGCCGATTCCGATAAGGGCTTTCGACTCCCGGTTTCGTTAATGTACCACGGTACTCGCGAATCTGGTCGCCAGTTAAGTCACAGACATAGGCTTTTCCTTTTTTTATCAGTTGAACTGCGTATTCATACATCTGTTTAAAATAATCCGATGCATAATACAATCGATCTTCCCAGTCAAATCCAAGCCATTTGACGTCCTCGATAATCGAACGAACGTACTCCTCCTCCTCTTTTACCGGATTAGTGTCATCGAAGCGCAAATTGCACAACCCGCTAAATTCCGCAGCCAAGCCGAAATTCAAGCAAATCGATTTCGCATGCCCGATATGCAGATAGCCGTTCGGTTCTGGTGGAAAACGAGTATGCACCCGTCCCTCATTTTTACCTTGCTCCAAATCTTTAATAATAATATTACGAATAAAATTTGGGGTTCGCTGCGGTTTCTCACTTGCCATAATTATCTATCCTTTCAAACTCCTTGCGCTATTTGACAACCTGTTCAGTTCATTTGTAAATCGCATTTTCAACAAATTCATAACATTTTTCTTTCCCGAAAATTTCAGCAATGACTGGTAAATCTGCGCCATGCATTTGCCCGGTCAATGCCACTCGCAGCGGCATCCAGAGATTTTTTCCCATGACGCCAGTTTCTTTCTGTACATCCTTCATCATTTCCTTAAAATTCTCGCTATTGAGGACAGCCACATGCTCCAACTTGCGCAAAAATGACCAGAATACCTTCTGAGAGCTATCCTGTCGAATGAATGCTTTTACGTCGCGATCCTCAATTCGAACCCTATCTTGAAAAAATACTCTAACATGCGGTACAATGTCTTCAATACATTCGATTTTTTCTTTGACGATTGAAATGATTTTTTTCAATTTCTCCCGGTCGTCGACAAAGATACCAGCGCGCGCCAGATATGGCTCTGCAAGATGGGTAATTCGCTCCGCATCCGCCTTACGGATATACTGTCCATTCATCCATTTCAATTTCTCAAAATCAAACATGGCTGCTGATTTTGAAATTCTTTGAAAATCGAATTCATCGATTAGACGATCAACAGTTAGCAATTCCTCTCCTGATTCTGACGACCAGCTGAGCAAACTTAAATAGTTAATCAAAGCTTCCGGTAAATAGCCGCTGAGACGATATTGATCCAGCGATGTGGCGCCATGCCTTTTGGATAGCCGGGTCCGATCCGCGCCGAGAATCATGGGAATATGTACGAATTTTGGCAGGCTAAATCCCAGCGCATGAAAAAGCAAAACCTGGCGCGGTGTATTAGAAATATGATCATCTCCGCGAATGACATGGGAAATGTTCATCAGACCATCATCAACCACCACAGCAAAATTGTAAGTGGGAATCCCCTCGCTACGCATGATAACAAAATCACTAAGGTTGTCGGTTTCAAAATGGATCTCACCGCGCACCAGATCCTGAAAAGCAACCCGTTGTTCATCCGGCGTAAGAAACCTGATTGCAGGTTTTATAGCGCGCGCTTTAAATT
>DSAU01000340.1 GCA_011046315.1 bacterium | reverse complement strand
TTTATTACCATTTGGAAAAGCGTAACTATACTCATTAAAGGTAGAAATTTCATATTGTATTGTCATTGCGAACGAATCCGCCCGTTGGCGGAGGAGTGAAGCAATCCCGTAATAACACAGGAGATTGCTTCTCCGCCAAATGGCGGATCGCAATGACAAGTTTTCTTACCATAAAATATTGAGTGGATACAATTTGGTGATCTTAAAAATTATTATGAAGCTAATTCAAACATTATTTAACAACCTTATCAGGAGATAAAGATGCAAAGATCATTTTCTCTCAAAATTTCAGCTTTATTCATGACGATGATTTTAGCTTTAGCGATCGTCAGTATTACTCCAATTTTGGCACAAACCAGCCAGGCCAACCTAAAAGTCTCGACAGAACTGAAAAATTTCGACAACATGGTGCTGCAGAGCCGGCAGGAGATGCGGAAATATTGCGCCATCGTGCAGGAATTAATCAAACAAGAAGATTCTCAAAAGCAAGCGACAGGACTTGAGCATATTCGTCAATCCACGGCGTTGTGGGAAAACGTCCAGCAAAAATTCCAGAGTCAACCGCCGGCGGAATACCAGCCGGATGAGAAATTCAGCGCTCGCCTGGAAGCCATTCATCAGGGCATCCAGGACATGGAAAAGCAGCTCGCTGATGGAAAATTCAAGAAAGCCCTGCAAGTTTGTGGTGCGACCTGTGGTTTGTTTGTGAAAATGCATGAAGAAAATAGTCTGGTTTACGCGGCGGATCGGTTGTTTCATTTGCGCAAGCTGGCGAAAAAGATGATCGATGAAGAACAAAAATCCGGACTGACAGCAATAAAAGGCATGATGGGTGATCTATTAAAGTTACGCGACAATATCTTTTTAGCGCCCTGTCCCGCACCTGATGATGAAGCCCGTTGCAAAAATTACCAGGCGGCCGTGAAAACGTTTTCGGCACAATTGGATGAATTAGCGATTAGTGTTGTGAATGATAATCAAACGGCAGCGGAAAATATTTTCAAAAATCTTATGTCAGCTATTAATCAGGCTTACGGGATTGCATTATAATTGACAGTATAAATAAGCCACAGAGGCACAGAGAACAGGGAGAAAAAGAATAAAAAATCTCTGTGACCTCTGTGTCTCTGTGGCTAAAAACATAAAAAAAATATTATCAAATTTTAATGAATGATCATTTATACCACGGAGGCACAGAGAACACAGAGAAAAAGAATAAAAAATCTCTGTGACCTCTGTGTCTCTGTGGCTAAAAATTATTATCAAATCAATCAATGGAAGTGTTATGAACCGAAAAATTTTCATTCTTTTATTTGCTTTATTTATACCGTTTATGCTTCCTGCCCAGCAGATACCAATGGATACTATTGCCATCTCTTTGCAGGATGCTCTGCAAGAGGCGCTCTCCAACAATGAGCTGTTGAAAAAAGCTGCGACTCGCACCAAAGCCGGTCAGGCATCGCTGCAACAAGCGGAAGGCGAAATGCTACCAATAGTTTATGCCAACTTTAGTTACGGCTACCTGGACATTGTGCCGGGTTTTAGAAAAGTCGTGCTCGGCAATATCGAACATGACCTTTTCCCGACTGTTTCCATCAGCCAGCCGATTTATACGGGCGGAAAATTGAAACATACAAAAGAAGCGGCAGCAGCAGAAGTTCAATCGCTGGAACAATCGTTTCTTTCCGAACAATTGAATTTAAAGCTGGCGACAACCTTTGACTATTTCCAGTTGCAGTCGCTGAAAAATCAGCAGCAGATTCTGCTGGAGAATCGAAAACAGCTCGAGGTCCAACAGCGTTACGCTCGACTGCTGGTGGAAGCCGGGCACATGTCGCAACTGGAGCTGGGCCGCATCGGTGTTGCCATTGCCAGCAATGACGGCAATCTGCTAAAGATTCAGGATGATTATCAGGCGGTGTCCTATGAACTCAGCCTGTTGCTGGGAAGGGAAGAGCCCCAACTCTTTTTGCCACAGGATTCCCTGCGGGTAATCCCGTTTGAACAGAACCTCGACGCATTGGTGCCGACGGCGCTGGAGCATAATCCAATCTGGAAGCAACTGGAGTATGACCTACGCAAAGCAGAAGCAAAGGTAAAAATTCAGCAAGCGGCTCGTTTGCCTCAGGTGTCGGCGCAGGCGTATTATGGCTATGAATTTGGGCTGGAATCCTTTTCGCTGGATAACAACAAGCGCTATTTTTGGGGTCTGAACGCCAAAATGCCCATCTATGACGGCAAGGTGATCGGCGCGAAAATCGATGAAGCGAAAGCCGGACTAGAACAGATCCAATGGCAGCGTAAATATTTCAAGAAGAATCTGACGACACAGGTGCAGAATGGTTATACCCGGCTCAAAGAAAAAGAGCAGCAAATCGCCATTCAGCAGCAGGCGGTGGAACAAGCACGCCAGAGTTATCGGCTGGCCATGATCGAATACCATGCCGGACGACGCTCCAATACCGATCTGCTGGATATTCAAAGGAGCCTGCTCAACAGCCGGCTCACACTGAATCAGGCGATGCTGGACAATAACATCGCCCGCGCCCGACTGTTGGCGGTGATGGGAATCTTATAAGTTTGCAACAAAAAGGCATCACCATATAAAGGAAAATAAAAATAAAGATCTTTGATTTAAATACCATGAAAGCCCAGCCCTACGAACAGCGGGATAAAAACGTATTTTTCAAAACGCCGGAATTCAAGGCGCGGATTATTGAGCTGCCTCCGAACGGCATTATGCCCGAATGCGAAATGGCATCGTACGTCGTGTTTATCGTCATAGAAGGCGAGGCAGCGGTTACGGTCAATCAAAAACAAGCGCGATTGCAAGCCGGCCAATGCCTGATCACCGAACCAGCAACCCTGTCGATGAATGCAGATACCGGCGTTAAAATAATCGGGATTCAAATCACAAAGGCAAATGATGAGTAAAACGAACATTTATAATCAGGAGAAAGAGGTTAAAATGAAACGAATTTTAATAGTATTTATTTTGCTTGTATCGGTGTGGCTAAACAACGGCTGCGGCTCGAAACAGGAGAATGCTGCTGAAGCCAAAAAATCCGATGCCAAATTGGTGAAGGTTCAGCCGGTTCAACCCAGGAAATTAGTGGAAAAATTGCAATTGCCCGGCACGCTTCGGGCAGAGAACGTCGCCAATATTCTGGCGACCGCAGAGGGAAAAATTTCCCACCTCCTGGTTCGTGAGGGCGATCCAGTACAACGCAACCAGGTGGTCGCCATGCTCAGCTCGCTGCTGCGGGAAGATATAATCAACTCGGCGCGCTTGCTGGCACAGGCAAAAAAGGAGGAGCTGGCAAAAGCGCCCAATAATCTGCAACTCCAACAAGAACTGGAACAGGCGCAAGAGGATTATCAATTTGCTCTGCAACAATACAAAGAAATTCCGGTGACGTCGCCCATCGCAGGTTTGGTTTCACAGCGCCGGGTTGATTTGGGCGACATGGTTCCTGCCAAAGCCAAATTGTTCGAGATTCAGAGCAGCGCCAAACTCCTGGCGGATGTACCGGTGTCGGAGCTGGATATCCGCAAATTAAAGAACGGGCAGACGGCCGAAATTTACGCCGATGCCTGCCCGGAAAGGCTATTCAAAGGGGTTATACAGCGCATCTACCCGCAAGTGGAAGCCAGGACCCGCAACGGCATGGTCGAAATCCGAATGGCCGATCCCTGTCCGAACTTAAAATCCGGCATGTTTGTGCGTGTCACCTTTGTGACCCGAACCATCGAGAACGCCATTGCTATCCCTATACCAGCGGTTATTGATCGGCCGCAGACAAAGGTCTGTTTTATCGTAAACGAAGGAAAAGCAAAGCAAGTTGTTCTGAAAACAGGCATGGAAACGGAGGGTTGGTTAGAAGTCATACAGGGACTCTCGGCTGGTGACAAATTGGTAGTGGAAGGTCAGGAACAACTTAAAGACGGTACGCCTGTTAAAATTCAAGGGCAAAAATAAGCCACAGAGGCACAGAGAACACAGAGAAAAAGAATAAAAAATCTCTGTGACCTCTGTGTCTCTGTGGCAAAAAATAAGGGAGCATCCAATGGAACTTAACAAAATCACCGAAAAAATCATCGGTTGTGCTATCGAGGTTCATAAAACCCTGGGTCCAGGCTTGCTGGAATCAATCTATGAAAACGCTTTATGTATAGAATTAAGTGAAGCCAACCTAAATTTTGAACAGCAAAAAGTACTACCACTCAAGTACAAAGGTCATTCCATCGGTGAATTCAGAATTGATCTTGTCGTCGAAAATGCCGTCGTTGTTGAAATAAAAAGCGTGGAACGGCACGATCCGGTTTTTGAAGCGCAGGTGTTGAGTTACATGAAATTGGGAAATTATAAATTATGCCTACTGATCAATTTTAATTCACGATTACTGAAAGATGGTGTAAAGAGATTCATTCTTTGATTTATTGCCACAGAGGCACGGAGGACACAGAGAAAAATCTCTGTGCTCTCTGTGTCTCCGTGGCTATAGAAAAACTGGAGTATATATGAGACTGACATCGATATCTATTCGTCGCCCGGTAGCCACGCTGGTTTTAATGGCAACGGTGGTGGTGCTCGGCATCTACGGCTATTTTCGACTGCCGACCGATTTTCTGCCCGAAATCACCTACCCCATGATAAAGGTGTATGTCTATTGGCGCGGCGCCACCCCGGAAGAAATTAATGACAATATCGCCGATCCCATCGAGCGGGTGATGAGTACCGTGGATGACCTGGATTATCTGGAATCGTCGTCCATCGAGGGACTGTACACCTTGCTGGTGAATTTTGAATACGGCACCGATGTGGATGTGGCGTATCAGGATGTGGTGGCAAAGATGGGATTGGCGGGTCGAAAACTGCCGCCGGATGTTGATCCGCCCATCATGTTTAAAGCCGACCCATCGCAATTGCCTGTGGTGCAACTGATCATCATGTCCGACGGCCGCGATTTAGTGAAATTACGTACCTGGGTTGAGAATGTACTACAGGATCAATTTCTGGCGGTGAAAGGCGTCTCCGGCACCGAGATCGTTGGCGGACTGGCTCGGGAAATCCGCGTCCATCTGGATGCGGAACGATTCACGGCGTACGATTTAACCTTGAATCAGGTGATCAAACGGTTGCAGGAAGAGAACATCGAGCGACTGGCGGGCCGGGTG
>DSAU01000297.1 GCA_011046315.1 bacterium | reverse complement strand
CCGGCTCTGCCTTTGAGAACGAGAGGGCGTGCACCACGTTTTGCGCCTGTCTCGTGGCGCTAACCAGCAGACTATCGTTAGCGTGGTCGAGATCCCGTTCCATAAACAGGATGTCAAATCCAATTATCAACGCTCCGCTTTCGGATACAAACCGGATGACCTCAGCGTAATAATCGCGCCGCCATTGCTGAAATCGCCCCAATTTGTTCAGGCTGCGGTTATCGATATCGATAATAATAATATCTTCAATTTTGCTGCCATCTCGCAAGGACTCCAGTTGTTGAATTTTTCGGGTAAAACGCAGGTCCAACGTCTGGTTTTCGAATCTGTTGAAAACGGGAGGAAACAGGATTTCGGTAACGAAAATTACAAATAGCGCCGACGATAAACCTAAAACTATTCCAACAACCAGTCTTTTTATGATATTATCGGACGTCATGGTGTCTTCCTGTTCAGGAATTCTATTAACGAAACATCATCAGTTGAATTTATTCTGCCTTTGCATAAGCTTTGCATAAAGGGCTGAAAGTTAAATCGGCAATTTGATAAATGTCAGAATGATTAATATGGATGACCAGTAGAAAATATCAGCTTCAAATAAAAGGATTTTCGCGATGTAGGGGACGTCCATGGACGTCCCCTACGGTCTAAATATAAAAAAAACAAAAAAACCAATAATCCAACTGGTCATTCATATTATTAATGTTATTTTACTGAAGTATAGACTTATAGTAGCGACTTCAGTCGCGTGTTAACAGCAAAAAGATGACTAAAGTCATTACTACGAAGTAAATTGCCAAAATATAGTTATTTTAGATGATTCTGAACTGTCTAATAACTGGCCTATGACCTATCAGCCATAACCACATAATTTTGTTATCAATTGAGAATTAAATTTTCTATTTTTTAAATCATTCTGCCATTAATCATTCTGTCATTCTTGGTTAGCCGTAAGCTATCATTCAGAATTAGCTCCCCCTCATAGACAATCTTAACCTGTCCCTCCAAAGAGATCTCAGTTATTTCCTCGTCAAAGTTTACCCGCAGCGCGCCGCCGCGGGCGTTCACTTCAAGCGGCAACGAAAGTCCTTTTTGTTTTGCCGCCATGATTGCTGAAGATATGGTTCCGGTACCGCAGGCAAGTGTTTCTTCTTCAACGCCGCGTTCGTAGGTACGAATTTTTATGGTGTTGCTGTTGATAATTTGCACAAAATTGGTGTTTGTCCCCCAAGGTTTGAAAGCCTGATGAAAGCGATATTTTCTGCCAATGCTTTCAACGTCCACAGCATCGACATCAGGGACAAAAATAACATAATGCGGTACTCCCACGTTCAGGTATCCGCCTTCCTCATAATCATCTTCTTCAAGCGCACCCGGATATTCCCTGATTTCCACCGGCGGCGGCATCAACAGTTCCACCCAATCGGCTTTGACCGTCGCCCGATAAGCTACGCCAAGGACGTCAAATGATAGCTTGGCCGAGGCAAATCCGCGTTGATGGGCATAAAAACTGGCGGCGCGAGCACCGTTGCCGCACATCTCTCCGATATTGCCGTCGGAATTAAAGTAGCGCAGCGAAAAATCATGGCGCTCGCTGTTTTCGATCAACAGGATTCCATCGGCGCCGACCGATAATCTTCGCTGACAGATGTGTCGAAAAAAGTCATGTTCGTTTCCGGAGAAACATCCATTCCGATTGTCAAAAAGAATGAAGTCGTTACCAGTGGCGCTGATCTTAATGAACGAGATCGTGCGCTTATTTTTTGTTAATGGGTTGTTTTTCATTTTTTGTTAATAATATTATTTTTCGAAAACAGATTAAAACTGAACATAACAGCTATGGGCGGACTAACGCGTCCAATCTTCGACTTTTTCACGTTCGCGGATCAATTCATCGCGATCTCCGTCCACCCAGATTTCAGCCGGGCGTGGGCGCGAGTTGTAATTAGATGCCAGCGCGTAACCGTATGCGCCGGCTGTCATCATGGCCAAATAATCGCCCCGTTGTACCGGTGGCAGATTGCGGTCTTTAGCCAGAAAGTCGCCAGTCTCGCAGATTGGTCCGACAACATCGGCGCGTTCGAGCTTGCCATCGGTTTTGTTTAGCGGGACAATCTGGTGATAGGCTTGGTACAAAGAGGGCCGGATCAGGTCGTTCATGCCGGCGTCGACAACGATAAATTTGGTGTCGCGCGAGAATTTAACATAATTCACCCGGCCGATCAACAGCCCAGCTTCACCGACAATTGATCTGCCCGGTTCAAATACGATTTCACAATTTAACGGTTTGAGTACGTTCAACACAATTTCTGCCAATTGCGCCGGTGGAGGCACCTCGGTCTTTTCTTCGCTGAACTCCGGGATAACATCGGGATAATGAACGCCCAGTCCGCCACCGATGTCGATATGATGAATGTTGATGCCACTGTTTTTCAATTTAGTGACAAAATCAAACAGTTTTTTGGCTGTCGCGTCGAAATAATCTAAATTTAAAATTTGAGAACCGATGTGGCAGTGAACGCCCATTACATCAATTCCCGACATGGAGTCAGCTTTTTTAAAAACATCAAAGGCTGCCTCGATGTCAATTCCGAATTTATTGATCGATTTTCCGGTGGAAATGTACGGATGTCCGTGGACGTCAATGTCCGGATTAACGCGGATCGCTGCTGGCGCTTTTTTCCCGAGTTGTCGGGCAATGTCGTTGACCACCTGCAGTTCAGGTTCGGATTCGATGTTAAAAGCCCGAATACCGCTTTCAAGGGCAAACTGAATTTCTTCGTCAGTTTTGCCCACACTGGCGTAAACGATCTTATTCGCCGGGATACCGGCTTTTAAAGCCAGATACAATTCCCCGCCCGAGACCACATCACCGCCGGCGCCCAGTGACGCCATGAGTCGCAAAATTTCCAGGTTAGCATTGGCTTTCATTGCGTAACAAATAATATGATCTGTAGAACCGAACGCCGCATCTGCTGCTTTAAACTTATCAATTATCATGTTTTTGCTGTAAACATAGAGCGGTGTGCCATACTTTTTTGCTAAATCTTCCAATTTAATGTCTTCGCAATACAATGCATTCTGTCGATATTCAAATCGATTCATTTGCTCTCCATTAGTTTTTGGTTAAAGGTTGTATTCGCTTATTTCTCTAAAATGATGTCGTTTCCTTCATTCGGCCAATTAGAACGGACTTTGATTGAATCCGGATAAAACACGAACCGTTCCGCCGGCTGAAACGGTTTTACCTGCCCGTAACTGTAAATTCCATTATTGTCCGCGTCTCGAAAGGCGTAGATGGTATAGATGCCCGGAAAAATGTTGTCGAACAGGTACGCTCCCGGTTTTTCCAGCGTAGAAATGTATCGATGTTGCTCACTGCTGGCTTTTAAGATTATTTTTCCTGACGCACTCTGATCCCGATCGATTAAATTGCCACTGATTGCTGACAGAGTGTCGGCTGATAGAGTTTTGAAGTAAATTGAGAGAACACTGTCCTGAAGAGAGTTCCCCGAAACATCTTTGACTGAATCCGGCTGGACAGTGATCAGATATTCTGTTGAAAATTTCAGCGGAAAGATGGGATCGAAAATAACCTGATCCGGATTTCGCCAAAGAAATTCAGCGGCAATTTGAGCGCCTGATTTATGCTCTACAACAACCATTCCGCGCTCGAATGACGGTTGATAAATGGGCTCCGAAAAAATGAATTTGATGGATGTGTCCGGTTGAATCCCGGTTGAACTGTCCACAATTGATTGGTAAATGACAACCGGACCGATCGAATCAGGAAGCGTGCTTCCGCTGAACAGGGCAGCGCTGTAGGCGGTGTCGATCCCATTTCCGGATAAATCAAAAAGGTTCATAGCTTCCAGTTGATAGCTTACCGGCGATTGGGTTTCAGTTAATAGATGAAACACAGAACCGTCTTTGGAGTTTTGATAACAACTGGTGATAGCCAGCGAATGGTTCGGCACAGTCTCTTCAGTGATTTTAAAATAATGATCAGGCACTTCAGCATCGATCGGTCGAACGGGCTCGTTAAAGCGAACATCAACTTTCTGTTGGTCCACTGCATAAACGGATTTGACATAAAGTAAGGTCGTGTCTTCAATTGTAGTTTGAAAATTGATGTTTCGCGTTACCATGGAATCGGGTGTGAGCAAAACATCTCTGGTTGTCAACCCGATGCCGTCGATACCGCGAGAATATCTTCGGTCGCCATCGCGGTCGTTTATTGCAAAAAGCCGATATTTTCCCGGCGCGATATACATCAGGTCATATTTTCCCTGTTGGTTGCATTGGGTAAAATAATCGGCTAATTTTTGTGATGGGTCAGGATCTGATCCATTATTGTCGAGCAAAAAAGCGCAGACAAGTGTTCCTTCAACCTTGGATCGGCTGTAAACCGTGCCGGAGATTTGTCCGGAGTCAATTTGAGCCCCGGTGGAAAACGCCATGGAAAATGAATCCAGCATCCGATTGTTACGGATATCGCTCGACTGCGCGCCGATGGTGAGCACATAGGTTCGATTAAGTTTATACGTATCCGGGAATTCTATCTTTAATTTTTTTCCACGCCAGCGATAAAAAATATTTTCAGAAGGCAACGGAGCGAAAAAGATAGCATCCTCTACTGATTTTTTTACCATTCGTTTACTGAAAGTAATTTCAATCGGCTGATTTGTTTCGACGTTAGTGGAGCCGGGTTCAGGAACGATGTTTATAACAGTGGGGGGTGTTTTGTCTATGGGACCTCCCCTGGGCGGCATTTGCTTGGCGCAGCCGATGGCGAACACAATTACTGTAATGAATATTTTTAAAGTTAACGGCTTATTCACAAGATTTGTTTTTCCGCGGCTAAATTTTAAAATTCGGTTATCTTCCCAAAGATATTGTTTGCACCTGTAAAAATAAAGAAATCAATCTCAAATTGCAAGCGTTTTTTACTGGTTTCTGTAGTATATCAGTCAAAGCTGGAAACGTAAACTGATGCCATCGCTTTATTTTTGAAAATATTAAAAATTGATAACTTGATTTGTAACTTTTATAAGCTGCCAAATAATCAGGTTATCAAGTGATTGCATCAGTATTCCGGTAACCGATCACGGGGTTATTAAGAAGCCGTTAAAACGGCTTTGGATATGTTTCGTTAATGCTGTAACCACCATGATGAATCATGG
>DSAU01000113.1 GCA_011046315.1 bacterium | reverse complement strand
TTTTTTATCTCTGCGATCTCAGCGGTGAAGAACTTGGAGTGGGGATCATATTTTTGTCATATATTCAGAAGGCAGCTTCCCAAACTGCTTCCGAAAACATGCGGCAAAATAGGACGGATTATTGAAGCCAACTTCAAAAGCCACCTCAGTCACGCTAAACCGCCTCTGCTGTAAAAGATAGGCTGCCTGCTGCAAGCGGAGGGTGCGGATGAATTCACTGGTGGAATGATCGGTCAATGCGCGCAATTTGCGATGGAGCTGGGAGCGGCTCATGCCAATGTTTTTTGCCAACAATTCAACCCTGAAATCTTCATCCGCAATGTGTACTTCAACGAGGTCTTTTGCTTTCTGCAGAAATGACACGTCAACCGGGGTGGTGGCTATTTCTTCTGGTACAAAGCTGATCTGCTGGCTAAATTTTTTCCTCAACAAGCGTCGTTGTTGAATCAAATTTTTGACCCGTACCAGCAGTTCTTTGGTATCGAATGGCTTGATAAGATAATCATCAGCGCCGAGTTCCAGACCACCGATTTTATCAGCTGTAGCCGCCCGTGCCGTCAACAGAATGATCGGGATATGGCTGGTGCGCTCATCGGTTTTCAATCGCCGGCACAGTTGAAAGCCGTCCATTTTGGGCATCATCACATCGCTGATGATCAAATCAGGGATTTTGTCAATGCTGGTTTTTAATCCATCCTCACCATCCACGGCTTCGATCAAACGATATTCGCTGGCGAGGCAGTCTGTCAAATAGCTGCGCATATCCCGATTATCTTCGACGATCAGAACGATGGGGATGGCTTTGCGGCGAGCCGCTTCTTTCACTTTTCCATCATCTTCGATCACTTCACTGATGACGACTGGTGGAATTTCTGGCTTAAATTCTTCAGCAGACGTCTCTGCAATAATTTCTTCCGGCTTCAAATGTTCTTTTCCCAGCGGAAGATAAACCGTGAACGTGGTACCTTTGTTCAGCCCACTCTTAACTTCAATCTTCCCATGATGCAAATCCACCAGCTCCTTGGTCAATGCCAGCCCGATGCCAGAGCCTTCGTGCCCCGTTAGATATGTTTTATCACTGAATGAATCTTCTAATAAGATTTTTTTATCTAACGGGGCGTGCTCACGGGTGTAGGAATCATCGACCTGGTAAAAACGATCGAAGATTTTATCCAGACGTTCAGATGGGATGCCGATGCCTGTGTCAGTAACTATTATCTGGATAAAACCTGACATCCCCCCTGGCCCTTCTTCAAAGGTGGGAATTAACAAGTCCCCCTTTGAAGAGCCTGTCCCGAAACCTCGGGAGGGATTTAGGGGGATGTCCACATTGACAGAAACAGCTCCACCTTGCGCTGTAAATTTCAACGCATTCGACAACAAATTATAAAAAATATTCTCAATCTTCTCCCGATCAACATAAACTATGATTTCGTCTCGCTCCGACTGAAATTTTAATTCTATCCCCTTCAATTTCGCCTGGGATTCGAATGACTGGACGATGCGGTTGAGCAATGCCACGATGTTTTCGGGTCTTGCCTGGAGCGCCATTTTGCCAGCTTCGATTTTGGAGAGATCGAGCAACTGATTGATCAGCCGCTGTAAGCGCCGGGCGTTGCGCTGCATGAGTTTGAATTCCTGTTTTCTTTCTTTGCTTTTCGTTTGTGAAAGCATCTTGTTCAGCGGTCCCAAAATCAATGTCAGCGGCGTGCGAAATTCGTGAGAGATATTGGCGAAGAAGCGGGATTTCAGGCCGTCTATTTCCTGCAGTTTTTGAGTTTCAAATTTTCTCATGTTCAGTTCATTTCGAATTTTAATTCTTCTGACCTGGAGTTGCCAGAGAGTTACCACGATAAAACTCATAATGAGCGCATAAAAAGCATAAGCCCAGCCAGTTTGCCACCAGGGGGGAGTAATAATGAGCCGCACTGACGCTCCCTGTTCATTCCAAACACCGTCATTATTAGCGCCCATGACTTTGAAGATATAGTTGCCGGGAGCTATATTGGTATAGCTGGCTGAACGACGGTTACCAGCATTTACCCAGGCAGGATCAACTCCCTCGAGCTGGTAGGCATATTGATTTTTGGGGCTATCGCTATAATTTAGCGCAACATAATCAAGCGTAAAGAAATTTTGTCGGTGCGAAAGACGGATTTCTTTGAGATCGGGTATCGGTTGATCAAAGCTTATGGATTGATCGAAAATTTTAAATCCAGTGATCCATACAGGCGGAATAAATTGGTTGTCTTTGATTTCCTGTGGATGAAACATTTTAAATCCATTTAATTGTCCGAAATATAAATAGCCGCTTTTGCCCTTAGCGTAGGCGCCCATCACAAATTCGTTTTTAAGAAACCCTTCTTTCATTTCATACTGCCGAAATTGTTGCGATTGGGGATTGTAGCTAACCAAACCCTTGTAGGTGCTAATCCAGAGCACGCCGTCATCATCTTCAAGAATGCCATAGACCAGATTGCTGGGTAAGCTGTGTTTTACGGTGAAATGAGCTATTGTTTTATCGCTGCCTAAGCAATAGAGTCCGCCTGTGGTAGCAACCCAGATGTTGCCTGTTTTATCCTGCTGGATTCCATAAACTAACTGGTTGATCCAGCTATTGGAATTTTCAGGATCGTGATAGTAGCGTGACAATTTGCCGGTTTGCGGATTGAATTTAAACAATCCATTTGCACCAAGCCACAATGTGTTGTCATTATAATCAGAGCTTTCAGAGATGACACCGATGCAATATCCAGCCAGTCCAATTTGATTATCAATATCATTTAAATAATGGCTAAATCTACCTGATGAACGATCCAATTTGCTCAATCCCCTTGGCGTTGAGACCCAGAAACTGCCATTTTTATCCTCATATAAGGCATAAATATAGTCGCTGAGCAATGCGAATGGGTTATCTGGTTTCCCTGGTTTGTCATAAAGGTGCTGAAAAATTTCCCTTTTCCGATCAAACCGATCCAGTCCATTGGTGGTTCCATTCCACAAAGTTTCGTTTTTATCTTCATAAACAGTTAGCACCCAGGGACAGCAGAGACTGGTGGGATCGCCTGGGATGTGGTTATAATTAATAATCTTCCCGTTCCGTGGATCGAGCCTGAATACGCCTTTGCCCCTCGAGCCAATCCAGATAAAACCGAGATGATCTTCACAAAAAGAGGTGATCTCTAATGCCCATTTTCCAGGCGGCGGTTCAAACGAAATATGGTGGAATTTTTTCTGATGGGGGTCATATTTGTCAATGCCATCCATCCTGCCCACCCAAAGCGTTCCGGCTTTATCACAAACAACTGAATAGACTACATTATGGAACAGGCTATGCGGATCGTCATCATGGTGTACAAAATTTGTAATTGTACCATGGAGGTGATTTAGCCGAAACAGTCCATGCCCCTTAACCCCAATCCATAAACTGCCGGACGGATCGCTGGTAATTGTACCAATGGCTTTGTTCGTGCCCAATTTGTAATTTTGAAATTTAATTTGGGCATCCTGCCGACTTGACAATCGGCTTACCGTACCATCGCCGCTTCCGATCCAGAGTTCGCCGCTGCGGTCTTCGTGAATTGACCAGATTTCGTTATGGCTCAGGCTGGTGGAATCATCCGGGTCATGAAAATAGCGGCTAAATTTTTCAGTCATTTTATCAAATAGATTTAATCCAAATGCTGTACCCACCCAGAGACTATTTTCATCTTGATGTGAATGTGCCCAAATTGCTTTCACGTTATTATGACTGATGCTATTGCCATTTTGCGGATTGTTTAAATAATGTCGGCAGACCAGACTGTCGCTGCCATCGGCTTTGCTTTTCAAAATTATTGCTTTATTCAATCCGCCTTCCTGGGTTCCAAACCAAACGATTCCGGCCTTGTCGATAAAAATGGTGGTGATATAATTGGAACTTGGCGAATCGGGACGGGATGGATCATGCAAAAAGCGCTGAAATTTTCCGGTTGTACGATTGAGCCTGTTTAATCCGGCTACCGTTCCGACCCAGATATCTCCGTTCTGGTCTTCTGCTATTGAACGCACCGAGTTTGCTGATGATGAATTTTCATCATCGGGATTGTGTCGATACGCAATAAAATCATAACCATCGTACATGAATAATCCATTATATCGCGATCCAAACCAGATAAATCCATAGTGATCCTGCAGCAGACAATAGGGGGTGGCGACGGCCTTTAAATGTTCAAAAGTGATTTTTTCCACTTGAGCCAAAAGCAGCGCCGAACAAATCAGGCTTGCTATTGCTACAAGGGCGGTGGATTTAACAATAGATAGTATTTTAAAGTTAGAGCCCATCTATTTCATCTTCAAATCGTTTTAGTAAAGAAGTTATTCTTAGCGTTGAGCATTGGGCGTGATACAGCAAACCTTACGCTCTACGAATAACTTCAATGTTCTACAATAGAGATGATTTCAAATTTCGCAAGCTGTCGGGGATCGCCGCTGTTCCACAATCCGATTTTACCAGTCGAAAAACTGTGGTCGGTTACAGAAGACAGAAAGTTGCCATTGATATAGCAATCGAATTTTGCACCAGCAGCAACGACTTTCAAAGTATTCCAGGTGTTTATTTCTTCATTGAGATATGCTGTCTCTCCTAATTGTAAATATTCATCAGTTTGCCCGATAAGCTTTGATATGAAATATTCGCCGTGTGGAAAAACCGCAAATATATAGCCGTTGTCTTTTGCGTCATCATAACGGAAGACGATCCCAAGCGGTCCGTCTTCGGCAAGTTTCATAACTTTCACTTCCAGGGTGAAATTCTTGTAATCCTGCTTCTTGTAATAAGCCTTGTTGCCGCCTCGGTATCCCTGAGAAAAAAAAATTTTATCGGAGAAATCCCAGCAACCTCCGTGAGCGATCCAGTTTTTCGGATTTATTATTTCTTTTTCTGCAGATGAATGTCCGGTAAGATTTGATCGCTGATTATCATCCTGAGAAATTAGTCTCCGACTTTTTCCAGATGATTCCTCGATGTAGTTTGGAAATTGATGCAGTATCAGCAGTGGCAAGTTAAAATGGATGACAATCAACAAGAAAAAAATAAAAACATTCTTGACCATGTCGTTGAATCTTATTTTGGTTCAACTTTTTCATTATTAATAAACCGTTTAAAAATATATGGTAATTTAAAGTAAATTAATGAAAAAGTCAAG
>DSAU01000114.1 GCA_011046315.1 bacterium | reverse complement strand
TTTGACAAATCCGGGCCGTTTCCGAAAGCATTTATTCAAAATTTTATTTCAGAAGACAGCGATTATTTTCATCAACTTTCAAAAGACACAGAAATAGAATTCAATATTCTGATTTACATTGCCAGGACAATCAGTCTTCCTTTTTTGAAAGAATATGCTGAGCTATTTAAACAGCAGCTCACCCAAGTAAATTCGATCTGGTTTCGTCCGTTTTGCCCGTTGTGCGGTAACATGCCGGCTATGGCAAAATTGGAAAAGGAAGTCGGGCAAAGATATCTGTGGTGCGCTGTTTGTCATCAAGACTGGCAATTCAGCCGGCTTCAATGCCCGCATTGTGCCAATGAGGATCAAAATTCGGTCCGTTATTTTTATGATGAAAACGACAGTCAATATCGTGTTTATGTATGTGAGAAATGCAAACACTATATAAAAACTGTAGACGAACGAACTATGGCTGAAAATCAACAAGCGAGCATGTTTTTAGAAGATATAATAACGCACTATCTGGATGAACTCGCTCTGAAAGAGGGCTATTTAAGTATGTTATGGTGGGTATTATCTCATTCATAGTTGGAGATATAGACTGATGCCATCGCTTTATTTGTAAAAATATTTAAAATAAATGGCTTGATCCGAAAATTTTATCATCTATCAAATAGTAAGCTTATCAAGCGATGGCATCAGTATCCACCTGTAATTGATCTTTTACTACGGAGGAATGCTTATAATTGATTTGAAAACAATTCATATTTCATATTCTCAAATTAATCTATTAATGAGGAGGAAAAGGCGTATATGAATGTATCAAGAAGAGGGTTCTTGAAGGCATCATGGGTCGCTGGTTCCGGAATCGCATTGAGCTCCCTTGGCTGGAAGCAGGCTTTTGCAAAACCAACCAGGGAGTACAAACTCAAGTACGCGACCGAAACCACGACCATTTGCCCGTATTGCGCCGTTGGTTGTGGGATAATAGTTGCATCACAGGATGGCAAGGTGATCAATACCGAAGGCAATCCCGACCATCCGATCAACCGCGGTTCTCTCTGTAGCAAAGGTGGTTCGCTCTATCAATTGGCAAATAATGAGCGGCGAATCACCAAAGTAATGTATCGCGCTCCTTACAGTGAAAAGTGGGAAGAAAAATCCTGGGAATGGGCGTTCGAAGAGATTGCCAAACGCGTAAAACAAACGCGTGACGCTTCTTTCACTGAAAAAAATGCTAAGGGGCAAATTGTTAATCGTACAACAGAAATCGCATCTGTTGGTAGCGCGGCATTGGACAATGAGGAGTGCTGGCTCTACCAAAAAATGCTGCGATCGCTGGGCCTGGTGTATGTTGAACACCAGGCGCGTATATGACACTCGGCGACAGTTGCGGCTCTGGCAGAGTCGTTTGGCCGAGGGGCAATGACCAATCACTGGAATGACATTGCCAACGCTGATTGCATTCTCATTATGGGAAGCAATGCGGCGGAGAATCACCCCATTTCTTTTAAATATGTCACCGAAGCAATCGAGCGCGGCGCAACGCTGATCAGCGTGGATCCACGGTTTACCCGGACATCAGCCAAAGCCCATATTTATGCATCTTTGCGCTCAGGAACTGATATTGCGTTTTTGGGTGGCATGATCAAATATATTCTTGACAACGAGCTTTACAACAAAGAATATATCGTCAACAATACCAATGCTGCACATCTGATCAGTCCCTATTTCCGTTTCCAGGATGGCTTGTTTTCTGGTTACAATCCTAATACACGGAAATACAACAATTCAAGCTGGAGCTATCAGGTGGACGCCAACGGAATTCCACTGCGTGATAAATCGTTAACAAATCCAAACTGTGTTTTCCAATTGCTTAAAAAGCACTTCTCCCGCTATAACCCTGATCTGGTTTCCAGAATAACCGGTACGCCGACAGACAAATTACTTGAAGTCTATAAGGCTTACAGTAAAAGCAGTAAACCAGGTAAAGCAGCAACAATCATGTATGCGATGGGTTGGACCCAGCATACCGTCGGGACCCAAAACATCCGAACCATGGCAATTATTCAGATGTTGCTCGCTAATATGGGAATTGCAGGTGGCGGTGTGAATGCACTGCGCGGAGAATCAAATGTTCAGGGATCTACGGATCATGCACTATTATTCCATATTCTCCCTGGCTATTTGAAAACTCCGAAAGCATCGCAGGCAACTCTAACAGATTATAACAACCAATCAACGCCGAAATCAACCGATCCGATGAGCGCCAACTGGTGGAGCAATTATGCAAAGTACTCTGTCAGTTTATTGAAAGCCATGTTCGGCAAAAACGCGACAAAAGACAATGATTTTGGTTACGCCTGGATGCCCAAACTGGATGACGGTGCTAATTATTCCTGGATCACCCTGTTCAACGAAATGGACAAAGGCAATATTAAGGGTTTCTTTTCCTGGGGACAAAACCCGGCGTGTAGCGGTCCCAATTCTGATGGCACGATCAAATCCATGGCTAAATTGGACTGGTTGGTTAATGTCAATCTCTGGGAAACCGAAACCTGCGCCTTCTGGAAAGCGCCTGGAATTGATCCGAAAACGGTAAAAACCGAGGTATTCATGCTACCCTGCGCCGCTTCGATGGAAAAAGAAGGAAGCGTTACCAATAGCGGACGCTGGATGCAATGGCGCTATAAAGCCGTGGATCCACCTGGCGAGGCATTGCCTGATGCGGAGATTATTCACGAAATTTTTTCACAGTTGAAAAAATTATATGCGACTGATGGCGGAGCATTTCCCGATCCAATCTTGAATTTGAAATGGGATTATGCGACCAATGGTCACATTGATCCGCACCTGGTGGCAAAAGAAATCAACGGTTATGATTTAACAACTGGCAAGTTATTGCCCAGTTTTGCTACATTAAAGGACGACGGAACCACTTCTTCAGGGAACTGGCTCTATTGCGCCAGCTACACTGAAGCCGGTAACATGGCAACCCGAACCGACAATAAGGACACTTCAGGAATCGGACTCCATTCAAACTGGGCGTGGTGCTGGCCTGTTAACCGTCGAATCCTCTATAATCGCGCTTCAGTTGACATTAATGGCCAACCATTGGACAAAGAACATCCGGTTATTCGTTGGGACCCGCTGGCAAAAGCCGGTCAGGGCGCCTGGGTCGGCGATGTTCCCGATGGTGGTTGGCCGCCGCTGAAAGACGCTGCAAAGTCCAAATATCCGTTCATCATGCGAAATGAAGGCTTTGCACGCATTTTTGGAATGGGTTTGGCGGACGGACCATTTCCGGAACACTATGAACCGCTGGAATGTCCGGTCGAAAAAAATATGATGTCCAGCATCCTGCTCAATCCGACGACAAAGGCATGGCATCTCGAAGAAGGCGGCATGAACATATTCGCTGTAGCCTGTGACCCGAGATATCCATTTGTTGCCACCACCTACCGCGTGTCAGAACACTGGCAGACCGGCGCCATGACGCGTCAGCAACCGTGGCTGGTGGAAATGCAACCGGAGATGTTCGTGGAAATGAGCCTAGAGCTGGCAGATGAATTGGAAATTAAAAATGGCGATAAAGTACTCGTCGAATCAGCCCGCGGCAAAGTCCATGCAAAAGCTGTGGTAACCGCGCGCTTTAAACCATTTAAACTTGGCGATGCTATAGTTCATCAAGTGGGATTGCCCTGGTGTTTCGGGTTTATGGGATTGGCAAAGGGCGACAGCGCCAATAAATTGGCGCCGGCTATTGGAGACGCCAACACCATGATCCCGGAGTCTAAAGCGTTCTTAGTGAATGTCCGAAAGGAGGTGACGTGATGAAAGATAATTCATTTTTAATTGATATCACGAAATGTATGGGATGCCGTGGCTGCCAGGTCGCTTGCAAGCAATGGAACGAATTGGTTGGTGAAAAAACCACCAACACTGGTTCCCATCAAAATCCACCGATCCTTTCTGCGAAAACGTGGACATTAATTAAATTCGACGAAGTCGAAAAACAAGATGGCGTTAAATGGTTCTTCACTAAGATCGGCTGTATGCACTGCAAAGAACCGGCATGTGCATCTGCCTGTCCAGTCGGCGCTTTAGAAAAAACCGAGAGCGGCGCGGTCATCTATCATGACAAAATATGCATCGGTTGTCGTTATTGTATGATGGCATGTCCTTTCCGCATCCCGACTTTTGAATGGGACAAAGCTTTTCCCTACATTCGAAAATGCACTTTTTGTTTTGATCGTCAGTCCGAAGGTGAAATTCCCGCCTGCGCTAAAGCTTGCCCCACGGGTGCAATTTGCTTCGGCGATCGCGATGCGATGATCAAGAAGGGTAAAGAATTAATTGCAAATCATCCCGAAAAATACAACCCCCATCTCTATGGAGAAAAGGAAGTTGGCGGGACTGCGGTGCTCTATCTGGCACCGAAAGATGTGGAGTTTGCTGATCTCGGTCTTCCGGTTTTGGACGAACGACCGCTTCCGACCTGGACCTACAATGCTCTAAAATATGTACCGGGACAGATTGTGGTTGTTGGCGCCGCGATGAGCGCCTTTTACTGGCTCACCAAGCGCAAGACGGAAAATAAAGCCGAAAGCAAGGAGGTGAAACATGACGAATAAACAGGATAAAATCTTTGGAACTGGATCGATCGTATTAATTGTACTGATCGGTCTGGGTGTTCTCGTCGCGTTGATCCGCTATCTCTTTGGGTTGGGCGCAATCACTAATCTATCCGATGCCTATCCCTGGGGAATCTGGATCAGCTTTGACCTCCTGTGTGGTGTTGCTCTGGCTGCCGGCGCGTTTGTGGTAGCCGCCGTGGTCCATATCTTCGGCGGCAAAACCATGAAGCCGTTGTTGCGACCGGCTATTTTGACCGGATTCCTGGGCTATATTTTAGTTGTGTTAGCCCTGCTGGTTGATTTGGGCCAATATCACCGCATCTGGCACCTGACCATTCATTGGAATTTTCATTCCCCACTGTTTGAAGTCGGCTGGTGTGTGATGTTATATTTAACGGTGCTGGCGCTGGAATTTGCACCAAATGTGCTGGAACGCTATAATCTACAAGCACCGCTGAGAATTCTGAAAAGGATATCAATTGTGCTGATCATCGCCGGAATCGTTTTATCGACCATGCACCAGTCTTCGCTGGGAACATTATTTTTAATTATGCCCTACAAGCTTCAT
>DSAU01000510.1 GCA_011046315.1 bacterium | reverse complement strand
TATGTTGATTAAAAAATGAATTGTAACGGGGTTGAGGAGGCTGTTCGCTAAAATGTTTTACACAGTGTTGCTTTGGCCTATAGCCCCCAATCATATAAGCAACGAAGTGTTCACCAAAAAAAAGCTGTGAACATCATGTCTGATATTATCAATATATTTTTTATTGAACCGAGGATACCTTTCAACTACGCTTTAAATCTCAATTCTATCGGACATTAGCCTGACTTGACAAAAAAAGTTAAATAAATATTCAATAAAAATCAAGTAGTTTTTTAAAAAAATGGTATTATTTCACTCATAGGTGGAGACTTCGACTGATGCCATCGCTTTATTTGATACAATAGATGCAATTGCTTGCTTAATTTGAAAAAATTAACGTTTAACAAAATGATCTGAATGTCAAGCGATGGCATCGGTATTCCACCTGTAACAGATTTATTACCATTTTTCTTTAAATTCTGCTTGCAATTTTGAATCTTAATCGTTATCTTGATCATCAAATTGACAAAACTAAGGCATCAATTTTAATGAACGTGAGGGATTTGTATGAGTGGTTTACTAACAGTTACAGAGGAAAATTTTAAATCAGAGGTCCTACAATCCGACCTCCCGGTTTTGATTGATTTCTGGGCAGTGTGGTGTGGTCCGTGTAAAGCGATCCATCCGATAGTCGAGGAATTGGCAAAAGATTATCAGGGCAAATTAAAGGTCGGCAAATGCGATGTTGATTCCAATCAGCAAATCGCCTTAAAATATGGTATCAGAAGTATTCCAACACTTTTAATTTACAAAGACGGTGAGGTTGTCGAACAAATTATCGGGGCGGTGCCGAAACAGCAAATTGTCAAGAAACTGGAACCGTTTCTGGGGTGATGCTAATAATTTTTAAATATTTTTGTTGATTTTGAAAAAATAATTTTTTATATTTCATCAAAATTCAGGAGCTTTTAAATGACAAATTTTTCTCCCCAAAACATCATCACAACAGCAACCAATATTAGTTGGTGGTGGTGGAGTTTATTCAACAGTGGGGAGGATTTTATCAAAACTTAAACGCCATAAAAATACAACCAATTTGATCCAATTCGACCCACTTTATTTTGAAGTGGGTTTTTTTTTGTCATTTTATCATTTCAGGAGGACAGGTGAACATCGAACAGGACCAACAGTTAAAAATCGGAGAACTGCCAGAACTTCAAATCGTTCCCATCCGAAATGTGATCTTCCATGAGGAACCTGACGAGGAGCGTTCCGCCAAACTGGCGGAAAACTTTCGCAAGGAAAACAAACTCAAAAATCCGCCGGTGGTTGCCACTCGTGACGGTAACAATAATTATATTCTTCTCGACGGTGCCAACCGTATTACTGCTTTAACCCGATTGCAGATTCCGGATGTTATGGTGCAGGTGATTGATCTGTTCGATTCGGGGCTGATTTTCTTACACTGGCACCATGCGGTTGAACATTTTTCACGAGAAACTTTTTTGAACAAATTATCCGCATTGCCGGGTATTGTTGTCAATCGCAGCAGAGATGATATCCTGGATGTCTCTGAAAACGGTGATCTGTTGTGTCAGCTACAGTTCAACGACGGCAGTGTTTATGCTGTGCATGCGCATCAGGATTTGTTTCATCGCATTGATGATCTGAAAAGAATCACTGCGTTGTACAAAGGCTCATATTACATGGATCGGGTAAGCTATACCAATCCGGATCATCTCAAGAGAAATTATCCGGACTTCTGCGCTCTGCTGGTGTTTCGCCGGTTTGGAAAACAGGAGTTGATCCGTCTGACTGAAAACAACATCCGCATTCCCAGCGGCATCACCAGGGTTATCCTGCCCAAGCGGGCGTTGCGGGTCAATGTTCCGCTGGACATTCTTCGCTTCGATGTTCCGATTGATCAAAAAAATCACTGGCTTCAACAGCGAATTAACGAACAGATCCTGGACAAGTCGATCCGCTTCTATCATGAACCAACATTTTTATTTGATGAATAATTTACTAACTAATGAATCTTTTCATCTAAAACGGAGAACAAAATGAATCAAACAAAAGTCGTTTTATCCGAACAGGAAATTCCTCGACAATGGTACAACATCATTGCGGATCTGCCTCAGCCCATGCCACCGGTGCTTCATCCCGGCACCAAACAACCGATTGGGCCCGATGATTTGGCGCCGCTTTTTCCCATGGAACTGATCAAGCAGGAAGTCAGCGCTGATCCCTGGATTGAAATCCCTGAACCCATTGTGGAAATCTACCGGCTGTGGCGTCCATCGCCGCTCTACCGGGCGAAACGGCTGGAACAGGCGCTGGACACACCGGCAAAAATTTATTACAAATACGAGGGCGTCAGTCCGGCCGGCAGTCATAAACCTAATACTGCCATTGCTCAGGCGTATTACAACAAACAAGCGGGCGTTAAGCGCATCACCACGGAAACCGGTGCCGGTCAATGGGGCAGCGCGCTCAGTCTGGCGTGTAATTTTTTCGGGATTGAATGTAAAGTGTACATGGTGAAAATCAGCTACCAGCAAAAGCCTTACCGAAAATCCATGATCCGCGCCTGGGGTGCAGACATTGTTGCCAGCCCCAGCACCGACACCAACGCCGGCAGAAAAGTGTTGGAGCAATATCCGGACTCACCGGGCAGCCTCGGTATCGCCATCAGTGAAGCTGTGGAGGATGCGGCAACTCGAGACGATACCAAATATTCGCTGGGCAGTGTTCTCAATCATGTGTTAATGCATCAGACCGTAATCGGGCTGGAAGCAAAACAACAGATGGAAATTGCCGGCGATTATCCGGATGTTGTGATCGGCTGCGTGGGCGGCGGCAGTAATTTTGCCGGACTGGTGTTTCCGTTTTTAAAAGATAAATTTGCCGGGCAACCACTTCGCGCCGTTGCTGTGGAACCGACATCATGTCCCACCCTGACCCGCGGTCCCTATGCTTATGATTTTGGCGATGAGGCGCAAATGACGCCGCTGGTAGCCATGTACACCCTGGGACACAATTTTGTGCCCCCGCCGATTCACGCCGGCGGTCTTCGTTATCACGGTATGGCACCGCTGATCAGCCATTTAGTCCGATTGAAGATCATCGAAGCTGTTGCATATCAACAATTGGAAATTTTTAAATCCGGCGTCAGTTTTGCGCGCGCTGAAGGCATAATTCCGGCTCCGGAATCAAACCACGCCGTTCACGCTGCAATCGTCGAAGCGTTGAAAGCTAAAGAATCCGGACAGTCAAAGACCATACTTTTTAATCTGAGCGGACATGGGCATTTTGACATGGCCTCCTATGACGCTTATTTTGAAGGCAGACTGGTAGATCACGCGCTTCCGGAAAGTGATATTCAAAACGCTCTTGATTTGATCAAAAATTATCCGCCGGTTGAATAACCCAACTCCCGGAGCCGGGAATGATTTCCGGTTCCGGGAATTTTACCCACCAGTCATGAAATCCGACAAACATAATTTTGTGTAACACATCAGTTTTGGGTGGATTACTGATGTGCCATCGTTTGACATTCAAACTGTTTTGCCGGTTGTCAAATTTTTTAAATTACGAAAGTTACAACATTTATTGTCTCAACCAAAACCATGGCGTCAGTTTACAATTCCTCCAGTAACTGATGTCTTTCAATTTTGCTGAAAAAATGTTTGACTCATCGGCTTTTTTTTTGTAAATTGGAATCCCAAATTACAGATAAAAAATGGCATCTAAACAGACAGGTGATTGCTAATATGAAATTGAGGTTGGAGCGACCACTAGTTTTTTTTGATCTGGAAACAACCGGGCTGGAGGTTAAAACAGCCCGCATCGTTGAGATTGCTTTGCTAAAAATTTTTCCCGACGAAAAAAACGAATCTTTTTTAACCAGGGTTAACCCTGAAATCCCGATTCCCAGCGACGCCACCCGCATCCACGGCATCAACAACATAGATGTGATGGACAAGCCAACTTTCAGGGAAATTGCCACCGATGTATTCGCTTTTATTCGGAATAGCGACCTGGCAGGTTACAATTTAGTAAGCTATGATGTCCCCATACTTATCAATGAATTGAATCGCGCCGGAATAGAATATTCAACAGAGAGTGTGCGATTTGTCGATGTGTTGACTATCTTTCGGCTGAAAGAGAAACGCGATTTAAGCGCAGCCTATCGCTTTTACTGCAACAAAAAACTTGAAGGCGCTCACAGCGCTTTCAAGGACACCCAGGCTACATTTGAAATTCTACAAGCGCAGGCGGAAAAATACCCCGATTTACCATTGACGGTTGAAGAGCTGCATCAATTCTGTCGTCAACAAGATGATCGGTTCGTGGATGTTGATCGAAAGTTTTACTGGCAAAATGATTATGCCTGCTTTAGCTTTGGTCGCTACAAAGGCCATTCACTGAATAAAGTCGCCACTGACGACCCGGATTATTTGTCATGGATGCTGAATCAGGATTTTTCCATTGAAGTGCAAACTATTATTCGTTCGGCGTTGAAAGGAAGTTTTCCTCAAAAACCTCCAGCAGTCGCGTCCAAAAATGGGTGAGGCGCGATGACGCAGCAACAAATCCATGAATTCTGATCCGCACTACTCGACTGGTTCCGGGCTCAACAGCGCAAACTGCCATGGCGCGATACGCGGGATATTTATCGCATTTGGATTTTAGAAGTTATGCTGCAGCAAACCCAGCTTGCCAAGGTTCTGGAATATTACTTAAAATTAAGGTTGATATATTTTTCAGCCGCAGCTTTGACGGTGAGGTTAAGCTAAATGGACATCAAAATTATTTTTGGGCAAACATTGTTGAATTTTTTGAAATAGCACTTCACCGGACTTCCCAAAAGATCGTGGCAATACTTCCGCTGAGTCGAAATAACTTCAGCTAAAATTCTAAACCTGAATTATCTTATCGTACTTTTACGAGATAATTTTTTATCATATCAGGTTCATTGATTAAAAAAAGGGAACAGCCCATCAAAGCTACTGGGTCTGTTCCCCATAGTTAATATTTCTCTGCCTAGTCTGGCATCTTATTTCAACTCTTTCAATAACTCCACCAGAAAATCCCACACCTGTCCGATGCTGCTGACCTGTATTTTTTCATCCGGCGAATGCGGATATTTTATGGTCGGTCCTATCGAGATCATGTCCATACCATCATATTTATCGCCGATAATGCCACATT
>DSAU01000136.1 GCA_011046315.1 bacterium | reverse complement strand
GATAAAGCGATGGCATCAGTATTCCACCTGTAACTGATCTTTTACCCAACAACTGAATTTTTCTTGCTTATGTAATTTAATATTTTTATATTTATCACAATGCTAATTTGAAGAACGTTGGCAGGTGATGGAAGATGGAATTACAACGATCGGATAGTCTCTCAGAACAATGATTTGTTTTGTGTGAGAAAAATAGAGGAAATGGCAGCTAGCTTCTGCAGCATTGACATACATTTTCCACATTTCGGTCAATTGAGAAAGGACGCAGTCGATTTCTTGGTTTTTGCTGTAATTGAGCCGTTATTTTTTAAATGTTTCAGATCATTTTGAAAGGAAAAAATGAGCTGCTGTTTTTCAGAGATCAGTTGCTCCAGTTCAGTGATTTTTTTTCGGGTCAGCATCTCGTTGAATGTGTTTTGATGAAGGAATCTCAATAGAATTCGTTTCAGTGGTGAAATATCATCGAAATTATCAAGATCGAATTTCTCGTTTTTGATAAAACTGTCAATGTGTTTTTCGACATCTTTAATAAATGATTCATGGCAGTGATAACTGTTTTCAATAATTTCAATTTTTGATATTTGCAAACGATAGAGTGAAATTAATTCGCAGCTGATTTTTTCATATTTGAAAAGCATCCGAAAACAAGCCGCCGCTTGTTGTTCTTCTGTTTGTAATCGAGATTCAAATCGGGAGAGATTTTTGCTTAATTGCTCAACCTTGACCATGAGCTGTTTTTTTGTGAGGGAGAGGTTCGGATCGTCATCTGTACCGGCGCCGGAAATGTGATCATGGCCTGGTTTTTTTATAAGTCGGTTTAACTTAAACACCAGGCATCCTCCAAAAATGGGTTCTGTGTTCTTGGCTGAAAAGAGAATAACTGAAAATCAATTAGAGCAAATCAGGTACCAATATTGAATATTATCGCTAATATTTTTTTTATAAATTTCAATTTCCGTTTACAAACGTTAATTTCACCGCTTGTAACGCACGGTTTAATTACAATAAAGTAACTCAGCCGGAAATTTTTAGCGTTTCAATTTAGTGTCTGTGACAATTATTTTATATTACAAATTATGCTTGTTGCTGGTTGAATATTGTGCTATTTTTGACCGGATTGATGTTTTTTTAAAACGTGAAAAAAGTTGAGTTACATTTTCCATAAAATAAATGAGGGAAAAATGTCCATTCATATAAAATCGGTTTTAACCGCGCTTTGGCTTTGTTTTTTTCTTTTATCAACCGATGGTTATTCATTGATCGCACCGGTAAAAAAAACCCCGGAAAACAGCTATCTCCTCATTTCCAGCAATGATATCAAAATGTCGTTTGAAACGATTGGCCTCCACCATCATCCGCTTGGGATTTGGCTGGTGAACTACGAAACCAGCCTGCAAAATCTCCGGGTGGAGCCAATTACTTTAGTGGTGGGTTTTCCGTCCGGTTATGACCAGAGGATGATCGAAGGTGATGTGGTCTGTGATTTTTTTGAAAATTTCAAAGTTGAAATCAACGGCTATCGCTTGAGCAACATCCAATATTTAAAAACCTGTTCGAATTATGTTGAGGCGACCGGGATTGAATGGACCATGGACGATGGATCAGGTCAGGGCTTTCTCAATGTCTGGCCCATGAGCTTTAAGCCCGATGAGGAGAAACGAATCAAAATTAGTTTCAGCTTCATCGTTACCAAACCTCCGGTAATTTATAATCCGAAGAATCAGGCTTCCTGGTATGTTGATTCAATGAATTGGTTGCGACACGACTATTCGTTACGTGAGCAAAACCAGTTTAAATTGCCGTTAAGTCTCGGCTCGTTCTGGGCGCTATATCCTGACTATGTGGTTATTCGGGCGTTTACTTCTGATGATTGGCTGAAAGTAGTTGACCAAAGCGAACGCGAGTACCAGCCAGAAAATATTACCAGCTATTATTATAGCGAGCCCTATGGTTTTTATTCTCCCCCACCGGTCGATTTGAAGCCACTTGATTTGGAGACGCTGAAACAAATGTCGGAAACCGAGCTCATGTTGCTCAAAAATTCATTCGCGGCAAAATATGGTAAAACATTTTCACAGCCGCCATTGAAACTTTTTTTCAGTCATCAACCGTGGTATTCACCCAGACGGTTTTTCCATCTTTGGTACTTGACCGACTGGGATGCTGAAAATATCAAAATGATCCATCAGTTCGAAAAAGGAATGGAGTAAAATTTGTCAAAGTTTAATCCCGCTCTTCGGCTGGACGAGTTAGTCGTATTAGCTTTTACCATATTCAAAAATTTGACTCAAATTTTAAAATCGTACTGTAATAAAAGGTTTAATAATATTATCAGAACAAATTTAGTTGAGCTTAAAAACAATGGATGATAAAAACGCCGGGGTCAGCTCGTCGAAGATTCGATTTTGTGATTTAAGATGCGAACACGCCAGTTTTCCCAAAGAGGACGGACTCGACGGAAGCCAAAGCTGCAGGACTTTTGTTGCGCTTTGGTGCAGCCTGCTGCAAAAATATGTGACCAAAAACGCGCCGTGCGCGGCTCAATTTGGCGATCGACGGCCGAAAACCGATTTTTAGCCGCGCCTAAAACTATCCCGATAATAAAAGCCGGGAGATATAATGCCATGAAAACAATTCTCTGTTATGTTCGATGGGGGGGAATACTTTGCATCAGCAGTCTTTTATTGTACTGCGATACAAAACCTCCGCTTTCAAGTCAGGGACTGGATCAAAATACAATAACAACCAGCGAAGATATTGTAACTGATGAGGTATGGAAAGCAAATCAACGCCGGGTTGTCACCCGTCAGATTACAATCAGCAATGCAATTTTGAAAATCGAATCCGGGGTGAGAATTCATTTCCAACGCAATGCAGGAATCGTTGTCGGTGATAGCGCCGGACTGATCGCCGTTGGTAAAGATCAAGCGATCGTTTTTTCATCAGACACCACGAACAAAGGCGAATGGACTCACATTCACTTTGAGCCGGGCTCGCTGGCGGATAGTTGCCGGTTGATCAATTGCGTTTTCGAGTACGGCGGCGGAGATGCAAATCAACCCGCGATCATTGTCTGCGATAATAGTTCCCCCTTAATTCAGGGATGTATTATTCGGAAAAGCGGCACCAATGGAGTGTTGTTGCGGGGCGATTGCCGCGGAATTGAGTTTTTCAATAATTCAATATCCCAATGCAGCGGAGCGCCTGTCGTAACATACGCCACCAATGTTCATTTCATCGGTCGCAATAGTTATGCGGATAACACGGAAAATCAAATCAAGATAATGAACAACGCTATTTCCCACAACGATAGTTGGCAAGAACAACCAATACCTTATTTTCTCACCAGCGGGCTCGAAGTACGCCAGGCTGGCTTGACTATTTTACCAGGCGCCCAGTTAAATTTTGCCGAAAGCACTGCTCTCACGGTTTCCGACAATGGCAGTGTGAAAGCCGACGCTACTGCAGCGCCGATCACTTTCTCCGGCAGCAGCGGAAAAGATTGGCTGGGGATTCAATTTTATTCATCAGCAAATCATACTGACTCAAAAATGATCCGCTGCACAATCGAAAACAGGGGTCAAGGCGACATAGCCGCCAATATTACACTAAAAAATTCAGCGCCGCTTATTCAGGACTGTACAATTCGCGGCAGCGCTGGTTATGGGATTTACGCTGAAGGTGATGTTTCGGTTGCTAATGTCATTAACAACCAATTTAGCCAAAACAACTCCGGCGCCATCAGCATTCCGGCGCGGCAAATTTCGCATTTGAAGCTTCAGCGATTCGGTGGTGATGAAACGAACTTCATCGAAGTCCGTGGTGGAAATCTTGACGGGTATATTGAAACCAGCACCCGTCTGGTCAATTATCGTGTTCCTTATAAAATTATCAGCCATATCAAAATCAGCGCTGCCACACTGACAATTGACCCCGGGAGTTTGATACAAATGACGCCCAAAAGTGGTTTTGAGATATTAGCCGGCGGAGGCTTTTACGCTGACGGTTCCTCTTCGATTATTACCATAACCGGAGAAATCGCGCGCCATGGATATTGGGATTACATTCTATTTTCAGCCAATGCTAATCCGGTTCATTGCGTTTTAAAATACTGTCAAATCCGTTACGGCGGGGGAGACGGAAATTTGCCCGGTATGATCTACTGCGATAATGTTTCACCGATCATTACCAATTGTTTTATCGAATATAGCCAAAGTTACGGTATTTTTTTAAAGGGCAGCGCGAGGATCAATGACATCAATACCAACAGTTTTTATCAAAACCTGTTCGGGGACTATATCTCAGCCCCCTGAAGTGCATCGATTTTTATTGTACGCTTGCTGATAACATTAGAGAAAGAAAATAATTGATGAAGAAAATATTAAAGCGGGTTTTTTCACTGCGAATAGAGGAAACAGTGGCTGTTCTCTTTTTTGCCCCAATGGTATATTTTACTTCCAAGGCATACTATTTTTTTTCTGTAAAAGGAAATGTCCCGGCGCGAATTCAGGGCGACATGCAGCGAATCTGGGTGACGGTTGGGGTGCTGCTGTTATTTTTGCTCATTGTAAAAATTAAGCCCAACTGGCGGATTGTCCGCGATTGGTTACCGTTCGGGTTCTGTATTGCAATTTATACCAATCTCCATGACACAGTACACTTTGTCAACGCTGCCGACATTCATCATTTGCTAATCAAAATTGACCAGTGGATGTTTGGTGTCCAGCCCTGCGTCTGGGCGGAACAATTCATCAGCCCAACCCTGACTGATATTTTTATTTTAGCTTACGCCAATTATTTTGTGTTAAATATTTGCGTGGCGGTTGTTCTCTATTTTCAAAAACGCTACACCGAATTCCGTTATGTAATGGTGACCACGATTGTTTGTTATTACATCGGCTATTTTTTGTTCATTATATTTCCGGCAGCGCCGCCACGTCTGGCGTTAAAAGCCTATTTTACAGTGACCCTTCACGGACAGCTAATGGAACCTATCAAACACGCCATCGAGCTATCGGCGCAGGACAGCCGTGGCGCATTTCCATCGCTACATTGCGCTGTCAGTTTTATTTCGATGTTTTTTGGTTGGCGCTACTTGCGATGGATGTTTTGGCTTATGCTGCCGATGGTGATTATGCTGGTGCTGTCAACAATTTATTTGCGACACCATTATGTGATCGACTTGATCGCAGGTCTGGTTTTGGCGATTAT
>DSAU01000397.1 GCA_011046315.1 bacterium | reverse complement strand
TAATGTCATTCCGGCATGTTTTTAGCCGGAATCTCCTGAATATATGTGCAAATTAATATCTAAAAGTTCTATTATTGAGATTCCGGCATTCCGCTTCGCTCCAGCCGGAATGACAGGTGAACTGTTACGTAATGACTTTAGTCATTCTTTTGCTTCAAAAATACGACTGAAGTCGTTACTACCTGCTTATATTTAATTGTAATTAAAAGATGAATTGCTATATATATTGTGATATTAACAATTTGCCAAACTATAGCAATTTTGAGATGGTGTTTGCAGATTAATGAACTTTGAGTAGTTTTTAAAAAGTTCAATTAGAAAATTATAGAAATTTACAACTCACGACGATCCACTCTCCAAAAATCAGTCGTTATCTTATCATCTGGAAAATAATTTTAAGGTACGAGCCAAATAATGAAACAAATATCAATTTTTGGGCTGATAATCATAATCTCGCTCTCATTTTATTTCTGTGATAAAGGCAATTCCATCAACGGTTTAAAAATCCCTGGTGGAGCTTACGCCCATTCTGGGTTTGATTCCACAGGAGTAGAAATCGTTACCGGCTGGATTAAAATCATTTTTGATGATAGCGCCACAATTTCAGGTGAATGGCAACTGGATAAAATCGGCGACCCCAAAAATATTGGGCCTCAAGTTGGCTCAGGCAGCCTGAAAGGTAATCTTGAAAATAATCAGCTTTTTCTGAATTTGAATCCAGGCTATGTTGACAATAATGTTTTTTTAACCTGTCCCTATGACGATCAAAAATTGATGGGAAAATGGGAGTATGCTGGATTTCCAGGTATCATCAACTTTGGAACTTTTGTCGCCGAGAAAAAATAAAGGGAAAATAGTTTCGATAAAGATCTTGGAATTGATCTGATTGGGAAGTTTCAGCGATCTTTTAACGACACATTGGCTCGATCGTTCCGAACAATATAAAAGGCGCCCAAAAAAATGGATTGGCAAAAGAAAATCTGACGTCGTCACCAAATTGGCTTTCCGATTTTAATAGTTTGATTTTTGCCTGTTGCAAAGCTTCAGCTTTTGACATTCCCGCACTCAAATTTGAATAAAAATATTTCATCAACTCTGCGGTTGTCTCCGACACACTCCATAAGCTTACCAATACCGACGGTGTGCCGGCATACATAAAAGCGCGAGTCAATCCGATCAACCCTTCGCCGCGACTCAGCTTGCCCAATCCGGTTTCGCAAGCACTTAAGGTGACCAAATCAGCCTGAAGCTTAAGATTAAAAACTTCATGCGTATGCAAGAAACCATCTTCAGCCGGATCATTATCCTGGGCAAAGATGATTCGTGAAAACATCGGCTGTTGTTCTTCAGTAATGCAATGGGTGGCAAGATGAATGATCGGATAATCAGCAGCCATTTGCTTGAAGGTCCCTTCTTTGGCGTCTTGATTTAGGAAATAAACAGAAGGGGCAATAATTTCCGCAATGGATTTGATTTCAACTTCAGACTGGGGCAATGGCGCGAAAATAAGTCCGTCATGGGAACGCATGGATGAAGTAATTCCTGTTTGAATCTGATCTAAATTGAACTGGGAAACTATTTTTTCGCTGCCACCAAAATCCGGATTGCCAAACGCCAGCAAACTTGGTTTGTCTTTATCCATTTTAGTTTTATGCAAACCCGGTTCCAAAACACTGGCCGAATGCGCATAGCTGATAATGAAGCGTTCGATTAAATAATTCAGTTTTTGATAGCGCGAAAACAGGACGTTCTTGTCCAAAGCCTGTACCGTTTCAATCTCGGTTACCAGTGCTTCAAAAGGAACATAGCACAACACATCATCTGGTATTATTATCAGTCGCTGGAGTGTTCCCAAACAACTTTCCAGCGGCTTAAAAATACTCTGGTATAATTCATTTGAGACCTGGATATCGTAATGAATATCCGCCAGATTTTTAATTTTACCAGACCTGGCGTCGCGAAAGGGTTTGAGTAACTGCAAGACCAACGCCTCCAGATGAGAACGTTTGATATTGAGATCGATTACAGTTGAAGAATTATTTTCAATCACCCACACCCAAGTCGTTTCTTCACCGACTAAATATTCAATCAGCGCTGTTTCAGGCTTAACCACCTTTTGTTGTACCTGGCGTAATGTTAACGGCTGCTGCGCGCCCAACAAATCCGAATATCGCGGATATTTAACTTCGATCTCATTCAAAACCCGACGCTGCTCTCCCTTTAATTTTTCCAAACTGTCCGCTGTGGCAATCTGTTGTTCAGTCGGTTCATGTTGAGGTGAGCTTGTGTAAAGCTGCACCAACGCTTCTTGCGTTTGATAGATTCTTAGCTCCAGATCTTTTTTTCGATGAAGCAGCAAGCTATCGATCCCTTGCGCAAAATTGAAATGAGATGTCGAGAGGATATCTAAAAATGTCCTGGCTTTTGAACGTTCGAGATAATGATAAGCGTCCTCTTCGCGCCCCATTTTAAGCAATGTTCTGACCATGGCCTGATAGACTTCAATTTTATCATTTAAAAATGTCTCTTTAAGCGTCATGGCTCTGATGTTTGCCCGCATCGCCTCAATGGATTCGATGGCTTGTTGATAATATTTTTCGGCTTTATCCCACTGGGCTAATTTTTCTTTTGCCCTTCCCATACCATAGTAAGCCCGCCAGATTATTTCAGGGGAATAAATTTTCTCCCCGATTTTAGCGCCATTCTCAAAATTATGGAAAGCGTTTTGATAAGATGCATTGGTAAAATCGACTTCACCCTGCCCGTTGAACAGTTTTGCTTGAAGATTTACAACTTTTGTCTGCTGAATCAATTGTTGTGCTTGATCAAAGTAAGCCAGTGCTTTTTTACTTTCCCCCAATTCTTTGTAAGCATTGCCCAGATAATAATAACAGGTTGCCTCAAAGTTTTTATGGTCAATCTTTTTTGCCATCTGTAATGCTTTTTGATAACTGGTTATCGCTGAATCGGCTTGTTCCAAATTGAGATAATTTGAACCCAGATTGATCAGCAGTTCGATCTGCGGCTTGATTTCTTTGGTCGTATGAAAAATCGAAAAGGCTTGATAATAATTATCGTTGGCTTCCTTGTTCAAGCCGACATCCTGATAAATATCGCCAATATGAGAAAGCATGACGCCTTCGCTGGATTTGTTTTTGGTATCGCGAGCAATCTTTAATGATTTAAAAAAATGCTCCAATGCGTTCTGGTAATCGCCCTGATTTTTATAACACAGTCCTAAATTTCCAAGAATTACCCCGGCAAAATGAGTCTCCCCCAATCTTTGTTTAATTTCCAATGCCTGTCGAAACAATTGGGCGGCTTTTTCATAGTCCGCCAGCACATCGTTGTAAACATTTCCCATATTGGTCATAATGTTAGAAGCTTCCCGGTCGTTGCCGATCTTTCGGCTCAACTCAAGTGCACGATTGAAATAACCGATTGCCTGGTGCGGCTGTCCGGTGTTTTTATGAAAAATGCCCATGTAACCGGTAAGCAAGCCCATTGAAGATGTATCGGCTAATTCTTCAAAAACAGAAAGCGATCGGTTCCAGTAAATCAGTGCACTATCCGGATCGCCTTTCAAATAAAGATTAACGCCCATTTCCCGCAGAGTATTGCCTTCAGTCCATCGATTTTTGGTATCAATATTTAATGTTAAAGCTTTGCGCAATGTTGCCAATGCTTCATCATATTTACCAGTATTGCGGTATGCCATACCCAGATTGCTCAGAAAACTTCCCTGACTTTCATGATGATCTATTTCCTCGGCGATAATCAATCCCTGCTCCCAATACTCAATGGCGAGGCTAAATTCGCTCAGGTCGGCCTGGACAGCGCCAAGGTTTAAAAATACGGTTCGCTTCAGCTTGTTGTCCTCATGCTGCTTTGCCACTTCCAAAGCTTGTTCCAGATACTGCTTTGCTTTTTGTTGATCGTCCATGCGATGATAGGTGTCGCCGATGTTGCTCAATCGAAATCCGGCGCTTACTTCATCTCCAATCTCACGTGCCAGTTCCAGCGACTGCTGAAAATAGTCCAGCGCCTCAGCAAATTTTCTTTGTCTCTGATAGACATTGGCAATACCATTCAAATTTACCACAATGTTTTGTTTCAAACCAAGCTGCCGGTTCAGGTCCAGCGCCTGGGTCAGGTAATTCAACGCCTCATCAAACTGGCGCCGGTTCAGACAACAAAGTCCCAGTCCATTTAAAACCAACGCCTGATTCGTACGGTCACCGAGTTTAAGATAAATTAATAATGCCTGTTGATTCAACGTTTCTGAAGCCTTATAATCTTTTTGCTCATAAAATTGATATGCTTGTTCCTTCAAAGAGTCGGCGGTTAATTTTTCTGCTTTTTGGGCAGAGCTCCAGCCCTGAAATTGCTGAAAACGTTTTATAAAATAATCGTCATTAAAATACCCTTGAAACAAATTCGCCAGCCAGGCGAGCTCTGTCTGGCGCAGGTCTGCTTTATGTCCATCACCATCAATGATGTTTTGAAAATAGCTGTTTCCTGTTGTCTCAAATACAGCGCTGAGCCGATAACGATTATTTTTAACCAAATCCACCACCTTGAGCGTGTCCTGCGCCTGAAGTGCAGCCTTTAGATCGGTCTCAAATTCAGGCTGCGCCAGCATGATTGGTTGGTCTTGCTTTTGAGACCGCTGACAGGCGAAAAAAATGATAAATAGAAGACAGAAAAAAAGGATTGATTTTCTCATTGGTTTTCACTCACAGAAAATTTGTCTTTTCTGGCAGTTGTAATGACTTCAGACATTCTTTTACTGCCAAAAAGCGACTGAAGTCGCCACTACCATGCTATATTTAGTTGCAATAAAAAATTACCAAAATACAGTTCGATGATAAAATTTTTTTATTTCTCATCGGGTCCAACAATAGTCTTGTTCAAACTTTTGCTACCGCTGCAAAGCTTAACTGACGAAATACATCCACCGGAACATTGGACCCGGAAACAGGCGCCGTCACCATACTCGATAGTAAAAGATCGAATTCCCGGTGCGCAGCCAACGTTGCTGTAGGTCTTGCCCTTATACTTGATCGTGTTACATCCGGTAATTTCAGGTTTTTCATCTTTGCTGCAAGTCAACAGGCAGGTTGAGGTAAAAATTGTAATCGATCACAGGGTAATAAAAATATAACAAATTTTCTCCCACGGATATGAAATCCCACAGAAAAAAAATATAAAAATTATTT
>DSAU01000383.1 GCA_011046315.1 bacterium | reverse complement strand
TTCGCCTATTACGACTGGATTAGCTATGCTTCCTACACTCCGGGCACAGGCAACACCGGTACCGACCATAATTTCACTTTTCAATGGAAAGACGAATTGGATTATTGGGATCAAAATCGCTGGGACAAAGCCACCCATAGCTTCGGCGGCAACCTGGTCGATTTCACACCAGAAAATATCGTGTTCAAAGATGGCGTGATGATCCTGTGCCTGACCAAACCTTCGCCGCTGGGTTACCTGGATCAATCAGCGCCAGCCGTATTATGGAACCGAGCGTTGCAAAATACCGTTCAGGTTGGGTTTTCCGAAACCCTTGAGCCATCGAGCGCCCAGCAAAAATCCAACTATCTCATCAGTGGTCTGACCATCTCGGAGGCAAAGATATTAGCCGACCAGCGTACCGTTGAACTGACCGTTTCTGATTTAAATCCACAAAATTCCTATAGCCTGATCGTGTTAGGCATCAAAGATAATTCCCCTGCCCAGAATATGATGGTCGGTCAGAATGTTCAGCTAAACATTGCCCAGCCGCTCACCTTTCCGGTGAAAATAAATGTCGGTGGAAATGCTTACGGCGATTATCTCGCCGATCAAATCTGGAGTCCGGAGCTGGAGTACGGGCATCAGGACGGCTATAGTTACACCTGGCCCGGCTCAATCGACATCATCGGCACCGAAGATGATGCCGTCTATTTGAGTGAGCTGCAAGAAGTGGTGGAGTACAAAATTCGCGTTCCCAACGGTTTGTATAAAATCACGCTCATGATTGCTGAAAATCGATTTTTCGAAAGCGGTAAGCGAATATTCGATATTTTTATTGAAGGCAACAAGGTCGTCAGTGATCTCGATTTAGTTCAAGAAGTCGGCAGCTACACCGCCTGTCAAGTTGTTGCTGATAACGTCGAGATCAAAGATGAAATGATTGATATCCACTTGACCAACCTGTGGAATTATTCGTTATTAAACGGCATCATCGTTGAACAGATCGATACCGGTATTGATGATGATCGTTCGGAATCGATCCCCCATCAATTTCAATTATCTCAAAATTATCCCAATCCGTTTAATTCCGTCACAACAATCAATTATCAATTGCCCGAGGATTGTCATGTAATGTTAAAAGTGTTCAATGCGATGGGACAAGAGGTAATTACATTAGTGAACAAAAAGCAAAAGGCGGGGTATTATTCTATACATTGGAATGTTCGGCAGGCGGCTTCAGGATTGTATTTTTACTGGATAAAAGCGAATGAATTTTCAAAGGTATGCAAAACAATATTATTGAGATAATCTCATGTTCGTTTAGCACCCCACAAATTAATTCCTTCAACTTGTTATTTCAATCAGTGTGGATTAAATATTCGAGACAAAATGGTTAACAAAAAAATCACCTACATCACATTAGTTATCTGTCTTATTCTGCTTATCAACATCAATCCCATTGCCAGCCAGACCTACCTCGATTCCACAGCCTTGGTCGATGAACGGGTCGAAGACCTGCTAAGCCGAATGACGCTGGATGAAAAAATTGGGCAGATGACACAGGCGGATCGGCGATACCTGGACAACGAATCGGACATCACGACCTTTGCGCTGGGCTCGTTATTAAGCGGTGGTGGATCAGCGCCAGCCAATAATTCGCCGTCTGGTTGGGCAGATATGTACGATAATTATCAATCGAAAGCGCTGGCGACACGGCTTGGCATCCCTTTAATTTATGGGATCGATGCCGTACACGGGCATAATAATGTCAAAGGCGCAGTGATTTTCCCGCACAATATCGGCATGGGTTGTACAGGGAATCCAGAGTTGGTTCAGCAAGCGGCTCGCATTACAGCCAAAGAGGTGGCGGGAACAGGTATTGATTGGACTTTTGGCCCCTGCATTGCCGTTCCCCAGGACGAACGCTGGGGCAGAACCTATGAAGGATTTGCTGAGACTGCTGAAATCACCAAGCTAATGAGTGCTGCATCGGTCAGAGGTTTTCAGGGTGATTCGCTTTCGGATCGGGAAACCATTCTGGCATGTGCCAAACATTATGTTGGTGATGGCGGCACCACTGGCGGACAAGACCAGGGCAATACCGAAATTGATGAAGCTAGCTTGCGGGCGGTTCACCTGCCTGGTTACATTGCTGCTATTGAGCGTGGCGTCGGATCGATCATGGCTTCTTTCAATAGCTGGAAAGGTCAAAAAGTGCATGGCAGTCATTATCTGCTCACCACAGTTTTAAAAGAGGAGTTGGGATTCGAGGGGTTTGTCGTGTCCGATTGGGCGGGCATCGACCAACTTCCTGGCGATTATACCAGCGATGTGGAAGCATCCATCAATGCAGGCATTGACATGGTGATGGTTCCCGATAAATATGTTACATTCATTTCAACCTTGAAATTATTAGTTCAACAGGGAAAAGTTTCTCAGGAACGAATCGATGATGCAGTGCGTCGGATTTTAAGGATCAAATTTAAATTGGGTTTATTCGAGCGTCCCTATACCGACCGCTTTTTAACAGCGCAAATTGGTTCTGATTCGCACCGGGCGGTGGGACGTGAATGTGTCCGCCAATCGCTTGTGTTATTGAAAAAGAAAGACAATATTTTGCCTCTATCAAAGGAGAATTCAAAAATTCACGTGGCAGGTAAAAACGCGGACGACCTGGGCAATCAATGCGGCGGCTGGACGATTAGTTGGCAGGGATCAAGTGGCGAGATTACCACAGGCACCACTATTTTGCAGGCTATCAAAGGGGCAGCACCCAATGCCACGATCAGCTATTCGGTTGATGGAGTTGGCGCATCGGGATCTGACATTGGTATCGTTGTCATCGGAGAAACACCGTATGCCGAAGGGCAGGGAGATCGCTCCGATTTAAGCCTGATGAGGAACGATATCGCAGCAGTCCGAAATGTGAAAAATGCAGAGATTCCAGTGATCGTCGTGTTGATTTCTGGACGCCCGATGATCCTGGAGCCGATCTGGCATTTTTGCGATGTATTTATCGCTGCATGGTTACCTGGCACGGAAGGCCAGGGAGTTGCTGATGTGTTGTTTGGAGATTACACGCCTACTGGCAAATTAACCCACTCCTGGCCCAGGAACATGCTGCAAATTCCGATTAATATTGGCGACACCGATTACGATCCACTTTTTGAGTATGGTTTTGGCATCACCTCTTTTGCGAATTCGCCAATCGGATCATCCCCGATCTTCTACTCCGCTGCAACAACCGATGATGGTTCTGCCATAGAAGTGACTTTCAATAAAGCCATGGCTGATCCATCCAATGAAACAAGCAGCTTTGCGGTTACGCTCAATTCCAATCAACCAATTGGGATACAAGACGCACAACTAAAAGCCTCAGACAGTACCACTTTTGTCCTGACCTTAAACGAATCGATTGAAAGTGGCGATAAAATTGCGCTCTCCTATCAGCCTGGCAATGTTCGTTCAGCAGATGGCGGCGTTCTGGAAGCTTTTATTAATCAGGACGTCTATAATCTGCTGGACGATAACTCGCTAATCGCCAATATTCCAGGAAGAATTGAAGCGGAAAATTACTCGAAAATGCACGGTGTCCAAACCGAATCAACCAGTGATATCGGTGGCGGTTTGAACGTCGGCTGGATCGATGATTTCGATTGGATGCAGTACGAAGTCAATGTCAGGGAGCAGGGCACGTATCAGTTGGCTTACCGAATCGCCAGCGAGTCACGATCAGGTAAGATTACGCTTTCCAGCTCACTCACTTCAATGGTCGCCTCAACCGATCTGCCGGTCACTGGTGGCTGGCAGAACTGGCAGACAGTCTCCACCGATGTCAATCTGCAAAAAGGGAGACAAACGCTGACCTTGATCGCTTCTCGTGGCGGATTTAATATCAATTGGTTTGAATTTACATTATTATCTCATGTTGAAACGAAGGGGCCACCGCCTGTGTCATTTCAATTGAACCAGAATTATCCCAATCCGTTTAATTCATCAACCACAATCAGTTATCATTTGCCAGTTGACGGACATGTAACTTTGACAGTTTACAATTTGCAAGGACAATTGGTGAGCCGGTTGATCAATCGACGTGAGCACGCTGGCAACTATCAGATTACCTGGCAAAGCGATGCGGCGACAGGAATCTATATTTATCGAATTGATTTTGCAACCTCAGACCGCATTTTTTCAGAATATCGAAAAATGATATTAATCAAATAAAAGGATGCCAACATGTGCAGATGTCTTATTTTCAGGATCGTGATTATGGTAGCGGTATGGCTATCTTTGGTTTCATGCCAAAAAAAGAATCCCGTTGAAAACAACGATCTTAAAATTCCGGTACCTGATGGCTGGTTTTGAACTGCACTTCCCTGGCCGGTTTTGAAGTGCCCGATGACACGTGGCAGCTTCAAGCGATTCGTCGGATCGTTCAAGCCGATATTTGATAAGTGTTACCTTTTCCTCCTTGGTCAAATTGCCACTCCCTCTTTTTCAATATTTTGGTAAAGAGGAATTGAATCAATCATATCTTCCGGAAGAACGATAACATCAATAAGGCAATCATACTCTAATTCAAGATCATAGGCGATATCAAACAGTTCTTCTTCAATAGTACGATCGACTTTCGGTAATCGCACCATTATATCAATATCAGAACTTTTCGAAAAATCACCGCGAGCCGATGATCCAAATAATTTCATATCAACGATATTATATTTTTCTTCGATAGCCTGCTTGAATTGTTTTGAAATCAACTCAACTTTATCTTTAAATGTCACTGAATTTTATCTCCGACTTTTGTTGCTTGTCGATTTAATATATTACAATTCTCGATAATTGCAATTGATTTTAAATTCTTAATGCTAACGTTTGGCTCAGTTGCCGAACCGCTTACACTAAAACTGATTTAGTGCACGAAACTTTCAATTTACCACCGAACTTCAATTGAAGCACGGCGGTTCGGTCAACTGCAGCCATTGTTAGGCTATTTTATTGTGAGTAATACTATATCAAATTTTTTACTTATCGTTTGCTAAAAGATCAGATTGACTAATTTGAATTTGACGATCAAAAGATATCTCATCGAGTAAGTTTTCAAGAAATGGTTTTTCAATGTCAATTGATGTTTTTGGACCGACTACGATTTCTACCAATGGAATCTGTACCGTTCTTTGGTTACAAAAATCAATGAAAACGAAAGGTATTTTTTCATTAGAGCGTTCATAGTATTGTATATTATG
>DSAU01000245.1 GCA_011046315.1 bacterium | reverse complement strand
TCCATTCATCCTCAACATGAAAACCGGCCAAACTGCCCGCCGAGTAGTACCGACCTTGAGGCCTCATTGATAATTGCGGACAGCGCTGTACAAAATAATAAAAGACCAACCCGGACCAGTCAGCGTGTTTTTACCAAATATTTTTGACAATATTTTCATTGTATTGTTTACTTGCGTTAGAAGCTAAATTAGCCGTGCCTCATTGTGATTTCTAAAGTCCCCCCTGACCTGCACCAGAGAAAACTTCACTATTGAAATAGATGTTACCTCAATATATATCAAAACATCCGAAAAGTCAACCAAAAAATTCACACCACGCCCTACAGCATCTCGCAATTTTATTTATTACGCATCTCTTCAACGAAAACAGAGATTATTTTAAGCTGGGATAAGCTTATTTTTCATTCCCCAGTTTCCGGTAAAGCGTGGCTTCACCGATGCCCAGGGCTCTGGCTGCTTTGCCGCGATGGTGGTTGTGCTTTTTTAGCTCTCGGTGAATGTAATCTTTTTCGAATTGTTGGACAGCCCGTTTAAGGGTTAATCCGGAAGAGATGGAGCTGTGATGCGCTGTTGATGGAACCAGTTCGTGGGGAAGGTCGTGGAGTGTGATGGTCTCGCCTTGACAAAAGATCATGGCGCGTTCGATCACGTTTTGCAATTCGCGTATTTCACCGCGCCAGCGATGGTCAATTAATAGCTGCATGACCTCAGGTTCCACGCCAAGCACATTGCGATTCATCTGACCGCGAAAATTCTGTATAAAATGGTTGACCAGCAACGGAATATCCTCAGGTCTTTCCGACAGTGACGGCAGCCGGATGTGAACAATGTTAAGCCGATAAAATAGATCCTCGCGAAATCTGCCCTGATTCACCTCTTCTGTCAAGTCCCGGTTACTGGCGGCAATGATGCGAACATCGACTTTTTCCTGCAAATTGCTGCCCACCGGAATGATCTCTTTGGTTTCGATGGCGCGTAGTAGCTTTGCCTGAGTTGTCAACGGCGTCTCACTGATTTCATCCAAAAATAACGTACCTTTGGCGGCAGCTTTGAAAAAGCCGTCGGAGTCGGCGACCGCGCCGGTGAACGCGCCTTTTTTGTGGCCAAACAGCTCGCTTTCAAACAAGGTCTCTGCAATGGATGCGCAATTGATGGGCGTGAACCGACCTTTGGTGCGGGAGCTGTTATAGTGAATGGCGCGTGCCACCAGCTCCTTTCCGGAGCCGCTCTTCCCGGAGATCAGCACGTTAGCGTCGGTTCTGGCGACCTGGCGGATCATCTCAAAAACGCGCTGAATTGCCGGACTTTTGCCGACGATGTTGTTAAAATTATATTGATTGTTCAATTCCTGGCGCAAAATCTGATTTTCAGTGACCAGCTCGCGGTGATTGAGCAGCTTATGAATTTTAAGGTACACATCTTCAAAATTCAACGGTTTAGTCAGATAATCGAAAGCGCCTTTGCGCAGCGCATTGATTGCCGTTTCCACAGTGGCGTAAGCGGTTATGATAATAAAGGGAAGTCGCGGCTGGAGCTCGTTCGCCCTTTCCATCAGCGCTATCCCATTCAATTCCGGCATCTCGATATCGGAGATCACAACATCGAACTCCTGTCCGCTGATCAGCTCAAAAGCAATTCTGCCATTGGATGCCTGGATGCATTGATAGCCCCGATTTTGGAGCACTACTGACAGAGATTCGCGCAAGATTTCATCGTCATCGACAATCAGGATTTTTTCATTCATCGTCTTGTTCGTCCGAAATTTTTAAAACGGGCAGCACAATGTGAAAGGCAGTTCCCTGGTTGAGCTCGCTTTCCACCAAAATTTCACCGGAAAATCCTTTAATAATGTTATAACAGACCCACAGGCCCAGTCCGGTGCCCTTGCCCGGTTTTTTGGTCGTATAAAAAGGTTCAAAAATATGGTCTAAACTCTTTTTCTCAATTCCAATGCCATTGTCAATAATCGAAATAATGATTTTTTCACCGACCAACCTGGTGCTAATGGAAATTTCTCCATCACTTCTTCCCTCCATCGCATCGCCGGCGTTTAACAGAATATTGATCAGCACCTGCAGCATCTGGTCGAATGAAATTTTGATCATCGGAAGCTGTGGAAACAGATCCTGCTGAAATTTAAAATGCTTGAGCCGCTTATCATATTTTACGATCTGGGCTGCCTCTTCAATGACTTTGTTCACCGACACTTCACCGACCGATGTGGAAATGGGTTTGGAAAAATTGACCAGTTCGCGCACAATTCGCGAGATGCGTTCGATTTGTTCGCGGATCATTTTCAATTTATCACGATCCCATTCATCGCGACTGCGCTCGTAAAGCAACTGCGCCAGCGAAGAAATAGCAGTGAGCGGCGAGCCCACCTCGTGTGCGATACCCGCTGCCAACTGTCCCACTGCTGACAACTTCTCCGATTGGATCAACTGTTGCTCCAGCCGACGCTTTTCAGTAATATCGTGAGCGATGACCGAGCTGCCCAGGTAGTTCCCATTTTCATCACGAATGGCGGTGCGGGTGATTCGCAGCAGTAGTTTACGGCCATCGATGGTGATGCGTTCGGTTTCCCAGTCTCTCACGAACCCCTTTTTCTTTATGATTTCATTGATATTTCGGATTTCCTGTTGGGACTTTTCATCGTCGGGCACGATTGCAGAAATGTGTTTGCCAATCATTTCATCGGCTGAATAGCCGTACATGTGGGCGGCATGTTTATTCCACATCTTAATGCAATCGTTTTCATCCAGCACAAAAATAGCTTCAGCAGCGTCTTCAAAAATGTTGGAAATAAACCGCTGGTATTCTTTTAATGAATCATCGGCTTGCATGTGGTCGGTAACATCGTGCAACAACACATTGACCCCAATGATTTCACCGCTGCGATCCTTCAGCGGAGAAAAATTGAAATCGATAACGCGTCGACCTTTTTTTACCGAATTGAGTATCTCCGAGACAAACTCGCAGGACCTTCCCGATTGGACGGTATCCGCCATTTTTTGATAAATATCCTCCTGCTCCAATGACGGAAACAATTGCAGAATGGGTCTGTTCAACACCTCGGACTCTTTAATGCCATACAATCGTTCGACGCCCTTTCCCCAATAGATAATGTTCAGCTTGCTGTCCAGAATGAACAATCCGATTTTAGAAAAATTGATTGCGCTTCTCAAAAAATCGGTCGCTTCTTCAAATATCTCCCGTTTCTGGTTTAATTTGCTAAGATAGGTTTGTGAATATTGATTAAATATTTCGGTAACAATATTGTCAAATCGATCATAGAATGCAAATCGCGCCTTAACTTCATTTTTTTCGACCATATCCGCTTCATTCCATCTTGCCGATATCAATTTTTTACCGGTAATAAGCTCTTCGCGAAAAGATTGATATTGAATCCCCACGGAAAGATAAAAATCGGAAAAAATCTGTTTCATTTGTTTAATCAAATTAGGCTCGGATTCAGCTTTGATTATTTTACACAGAAAATCAAACAGAGCATCAACCCGTTCTGGGGTCATCTCCCGCTGATATTGATTACGAATTTGCTGACTCCAGGCAATAACGATCGTCTCCTTGTCATCCAAAATCGAATTCAAAAACAAATTATTCATAGAATCACCCACATTACACCACCGTCTTTAAAAAATAATATGTCATCACAAACGCGGCTGATAGTTTTAAAATCGTTGCCAGAAAGGTGCCGACAAACACACCCCATCCGGCGCGCAGCGCTTGCTTGCCCTGTTTCCCGATCAACAGCTCAATACCGACAGCGCCCAGAAACGCGCCAACGATAATTCCCAGCGGCGGAAAATACAAGGCACCCAAAATCATCCCGGCAATCGATCCCCAAACTCCCCATTTGGACGAACCATATTTTTTTGCGCCTGCCGCAGGAATAACATAATCCAGTGCAGTTACAGCAACGGTAAGTGCTGCTAATAAAATAATAGTATTGGTTGTGAGCGGCGCGGCAAATTGTTGAACAATCGCCAGCAAAAGAACGGCGAGAAAACTCAGCGGAGGACCCGGCAGCGCCGGAACGATACAACCGATAATACCTAACAGCAATAAAATTGCACCAATGATAATTGTGACAGTTAACAAAGCTCTATCCTCTTAATTTAATCGTTTTATCAATAACCAGTTCAGCGTTAGGATGAATCGTATTTTTCTAAAATGATTTTTTCGAACAGATAATTTTGACCGCTCTTACCTTATCAGGGACAATTATGATTAATTCCAGCAAAGATAATAAATTTCTGGTTAAAATGCAATTTCATTTTTCCGATATTTCACTTTAGCGCCATTCAGCTTAGGTTTGTTCAAGGAAACTGAAAATGGTTTTCTGCAATTACCACTTTTCAGGAGAGATATTGTATTTAATTAAAAAATAGTTCTTGACATTTTAGTAAATATTTTTTATAATTCAACTGCAAATACAACCGATTGTCACACAGCTTTTTATACCGTTGAACCGATGGGGATACATCATTAATTGTAATGATGGAGTGGTCATGTCTCAAAACAGCCAGAATTTTGCTATTACCAAAAAACCTATGAAAAATGGGAAAGTACGAAAAGCTAATATTTCAGATTTTGTGCGGGACAAGTGATGCGAATATCCTCTTCTCGGATTTAACCAACCTACTAAAACACTTGGGGTTTGATATGCGAGTCAAAGGAAGCCATCACATATTCAGAAAATCTGATGTTGAGGAAAAAGTTAATTTGCAGAAAGATGGAAATAAAGCTAAATCTTATCAAGTTCGGCAGGTACGTAATATAATTATCAAATACAAATTAGGAGATAAAGGTTAATGGATAGATACGAAATTATTATCTACTGGAGCAATGAGGATCAAGCATTTATTGCGGAAGTTCCAGAGCTGCCAGGTTGCATAGCGCACGGTGCCACCCACGAGGACGCTTTAGCCAATATCAAATCTGCCATGGAGCTTTGGATTAAAACCGCAAAAGAATTCAATGATCCCATTCCTGTTCCAAAAGGGCGGCGCCTTGCCTTTGCATAATTCTTAAAGCAAAACATCGCCAAACATCGGATTTAACGGGGATATACGGAAAAAACGCCCGGCATGCCCGTTAACCCAGGCGAACCCCGCAATAACCCACCAAGTTATGCGCGATTAGGCAGGTAAAAAAGCAACCTCAAAATAAGGAAGCAAATTACCGACAATTCAATATAGACAAACTGTTGACAAAAGCAATTATTGTTTTGAAGCATAGGGCAACC
>DSAU01000365.1 GCA_011046315.1 bacterium | reverse complement strand
GTATTGGATCGGAAAGAACATAAAAAATCTTGATGAAATGATAGAGCTTGGCTATTTTGAAGACAACAACAATCCCGGAGAGCCTGGCTCAATTCAGATTTTTCCCAATCAAGAGTTAGATAATATCGACATCATAGTTAATTTTGATCAAATTATTTTCCCTTAATGACATAAACCTGTCGAAGCCTATTTATGCAAAAGACAACAATTTTAAAATTTTTAGTGATTGCCATTTTTATCTCGATTTCCGGCGCCAATTTAATCGCCATTGAAAAGGGAACCATAACCGGCAAAGTCACTGCTGCTGCTTCCGGGATCGGTCTGCCCGGCGTCAATGTCCAATTAATCGGAACATTACTCGGGGCGAGCACTGATCGAAGCGGTTTTTTCGTAATTAACTTAGTTCCTGAGGGTGTTTACGCAATTCGCGCGACCATGATCGGTCACCGTCCGCAACAACTATCAGGGGTTCAGGTGATGCCCGGCGACACAGTTGCTGTCTCATTCAGCCTTGAGGAAACAGTTATTGACTTCGACCCGCTCATCGTTTCCGCCAGCAAAACACAAAAACAACTGGATGCAACCGCGAACAGTGTTTCAGTTATTCAATCCCCGGAGATCAGAAATCGCGCGCCCTTGCGCGTTGATAAGGTTTTGGAGACCGTACCCGGGGTTCATTTCATCAAAGATCAGGTGAATATTCGCGGCTCTACCGGATTTACCATCGGCGCAGCGAACCGGACGCTGTTGTTAGTGGATGGTGTACCGGTCATGGCGAGCGACACCGGCGAGTTTAACTGGGATCTGTTGCCGGTCCTTGACGTTGAAAAAATTGAAGTAGTCAAGGGCGCCGGATCTGCATTGTGGGGGACCGCCGCGCTGGGCGGCGTGATCAACATTATCACAAAATCTCCGACCGAACAAGGAAGGTCGCTGTTACGATTTACGGCAGGCGAGTATGATGAGCCGCGTTATGACGAATGGAAATGGACCGACATACCGTTACAATTTGCCCGAGCTGATGTCAGCCATAGCCGGAAGATCGGTCCGATTGGCTTTCGCATTTCAGCAGCCCGGCATATTTCTACCGGTTACACCGAGGCTGGCGATTTCGAACGCTGGAATCTGACCGGCAAGCTGGTTTATCATTTTAAAAACGGATCAGCCTGGACCCTGTACAGCTCCTACAATTACCGTAATGAAGCGATTTATGTCGGTTGGGATGATCCCCAAAAACCATTTCAAGTTAGACCCTCGAATCGAGACAGTCGCGGCAAAATGAAAATGGCAAATGTTTACACCAAATACAACTGGATTTTGGCTCCGAAAGCCGCCCTCTCATTTCGACTGTCCTATTTAATGACATTGATGGGTAACCAGTATCTAACGAGCACCGATTTTAATCCAGCGCGCGGATTGGGCGCCGAAATTCAGGGAGACCTTTTACCGACACCCAATATCGATGTTACCTACGGGTTTGAATTTAAATGGGATACCGGGAGCACCAAATATTTCGGAGACCATCAAGGCTATACCATCGGGCTCTATTCTCAAGCGGAATATCGGATCAAGAACAATCTGGCTTTTACTCCCGGATTGCGCTACGACCGCTATAAATTAATCGATGGGATTTCCCAAAGTCTGTTAAGCCCCCGCTTTGGCATAAATTTCCGCCCGAGTGCGCAAACAGTTTTGAGAATGTCCGCTGGCAGTGGTTTCCGAGCTGCCACCATTGCCGAAAGGTATCTAAATTTTGAAAACAATAGTGTTGTCGTCGAAGCCAATCCTGATTTAAAAGCGGAAAAATCCTGGTCGTATGATGCCGGAGTGCGTCAATACCTGTCGTCTAATTGGTTTGTTGAGCTCTCTGCTTTTCGGAACGATTTTAATGATCTTATTGAAGTCGACCTACGCCAAAGTCAGATCGATTTTGCCAAAGATATCCGGGTGTCGGTACGGTTTCAAAACCTGCTTAAGGCGCGTATTCAAGGATTTGAATTATCCACCGCTGGCAATTGGTGGCGGGAACGAGTCCGATTACAGGCATCAGCAACATTTATTGATCACCAGGACCTGATCACAGGTCAGCCCCTCACCTATCGTCCCGAAGTCATCGCATTTATTCATCCATCGATACATTTGGGACAATGGCAAGCGCATGCTGAATTCCGCTATGCCAGCAAAATCGAGGCTGTTAAATTATTTTATTACGACGATCGTGTGCCGCAAAAGGTCTGGAATTTCCGACTGATATATCACTTTTTAAACTATGATTTTCAAATCGCGATTAATAATGCGTTCGACTATTACTATACCCAGATTGAAAGAAATATGGCAGAGATCCGCAATTTTTCCGTCGGCATGACCGCTGAATTTTAAAAGAAACTATTTCCGAATGATTAGCGCAAAGGAATATGACAGATGACCCACAATTTCAAATTTTCAACAGAAATTGCTGTGACGGTTGGCGACATTAATTATGGCGGGCATCTCGGAAACGACCGATTATTGTCGCTTTTTCAGGAAGCCCGGCTGCGCTATTTACAGCAGTTTAACTGTTCGGAATTATCAATTGGCGATGATACCAGTTTGATCATGAGCCAAGCCCATGTCAATTTTAAAGCAGAAGCTTTTTGGGGAGATCAACTGACAATTTTTGTCCGAATTTCCCGAATAGAAAAAATTCGCTTTTTGTTTGAATATCTGATTGTCAAAACTGATCAGCCGCAAAAAATTATCGCCACCGGGCATACACAAATGGTGGGATTTGACTATCACCATCGCAAGGTTAAAAAACTGCCGTTGAGTTTTGTTCAAACAATCAAAGCCTACGAAAGTGTCAATTGATTAACGCAATACAGACAGTGTCCGATGCCCAAAATTTGCTCGGGAACATCTTTCAACAAAGCGCTTTTAATAAGAGACATTTAATCAGGGGTAAGTCATTTTTTAGTAGTACAAAAAATTAGAAGGATAAATGGCAGAAACAAAGAAAAAAATTTTATGGATAGACGATGAAATTGAGCTGCTGCAACCGCACATGCTGTTTTTAAAAGATCGCGGTTATGGTATCACCCCGGCGTCCAATGCAGAGGACGGAATCTCTTTAATTAAAAGTGAAAAGTTCGACCTCATCCTGCTGGATGAAATGTTGCATGGAATGGACGGGCTCACTGCCCTGGGAGAAATAAAAGAGATCAATCCTTCATTGCCGGTGATAATGATCACTAAAAGCGAAAAAGAATCGCTGATGGAGGAAGCCATCGGCAGCAGAATAGATGATTATTTAACCAAACCTGTCAATCCGTCCCAGATTTTATCCGCCTTAAAAAAGATTTTGGACAGCCAAAAATTTGAGCGGGAAAAATTATCACGAGATTACGTGCGCGATTTTCAAAGTTTAGCTTCCAGATTGATGTCTCCTTTGCATGCGAACGATTGGATCGATATCTATATGCGTATTAACGAGTGGGAATTGGATATTGATGGTCACCACGGGCTGGGGCTGCGTCAGATGTTGTTTTCCCAAAAACGTGAGTGCAATGTTGCGTTCGCAAGATTTATTGAAGATCATTACGCCGATTGGATCAATAGCAGTACCCGACCGACTCTGTCCATGGACATCTTCGGAAAATATGTGGTTCCTCTTTTGGAAAAAGGCGAGAAAGTTGTGTTTATTATTGTAGATAACTTGCGCGCTGACCAATGGCTGTCGATGGAACCGATGCTTTACCCCTATTATCGGATCAATAAAGACTATTATTTTTCAATTCTCCCAACAGCCACACCTTATTCCAGAAACGCCATCTTTTCGGGCTTGACGCCGCTGGAACTGTCTGAAAAATTTCCAGCGCTCTGGGAAGAGGGACAAAAAAGCGAAACCAGCCGCAATAAAAATGAACACAAGTTTTTGGAATATCAACTTCACCATTTCGGACTTAACGACCTTAAGATGAAGTATGTAAAAATTATCGAACCTCAGGAAGCTAAAAATGTTTATAATAATATTAGCTCATATTCAAATGCACCCCTTTTGGCAATCGTGTTTAATTTTATCGATTTTTTGGCTCACAGCCGCAGCGATTCAGAGGTGCTCAAAGAGATTGCTCCCGACGAAGCTGCTTTCCGGTCTTTAACCCGATCCTGGTTTGATCACTCGTATTTTTTTAAAACATTGTCCCGGCTGGCAAAATTGGGAAATACGGTCATCATATCTTCAGATCACGGCAGTGTTCGCAGCCTTCGAGGCGCCAAGGTGATTGGGGATCGTGATACGTCAACAAATTTACGCTATAAATTTGGTAAAAGTTTAAAATGCGATTCAAAATATGCAATTAATGTCAAAGACCCGGGCGCATTTAAACTGCCGGTAGTGGGGATCAATACCAACTACTTGATTGCCAAGGAGGATTACTATTTCGTTTATCCGACCGATTATCATCATTATTTGAATTATTACCGGGATACATTTCAACATGGCGGCGCAGCTATGGAGGAAATGATTTTGCCAGTGATTAAATTGGAGCCCAAGTAACTTCAGATGATAAAAACTTTTCAGCAAACAACCAGCAGTGAACAGGAAACGATCGCGTTGGGGGAAACTTTAAGTCGCTATTTGATGCCCGGCGATGTCGTAGCGCTTTTGGGCGAATTGGGCAGCGGCAAAACATGTCTGGTACGTGGAATATGCAAAGGCTTGGAATGTGCAGACCAGGTGACGAGTCCGACTTTTACTTTGATCAATGAATATCGCGGACGCTTTCCTGTTTATCATTTTGACTTTTATCGGCTTGAATCAGAGCAGGAAATTTTTGATCTGGGCTATGAAGAATATTTTTTCGGCGATGGTATTTGTTTGGTTGAGTGGGCGGAACGGGCTTTGCCTTTGCTTCCTCAAAACTATATTGAGATTCGTTTGCGATCTTTTTTCGAGCCAGGCCGACAAAATTGTCGAGAACTGTCGCTGACCATTCACGGCAAAGAAATGCAAAAAAGAAAATTCTTAGCTTTTTTTCATCACGATCAAATATTAGAATCTTGAGGAAACACAATCGCTTGTGAAAATACTGGGTATTGACACTTCAACCGACGTGCTGGGCGTTGCCGTCACGGATGACAGGGCGCTCATCTCCGAAATCAGATCAAATATTAAGCGGGCTCACGCTGAGCGACTTGTGCCGACAATTCAAAATGTGTTATCCAATTTGGGAATGCGTCCAAATGATTTGAACGGTATAGCCATCTCCATCGGCCCAGGTTCCTTTACCGG
>DSAU01000221.1 GCA_011046315.1 bacterium | reverse complement strand
GGATACATTTGTTATCGATAAAGTACTCCCATATTTTACAAATAAATTGAAAGAAATTGTAAAGAATCCAAAATACTATTTTTATGATCCGGGAATAAGAAATTTTGCCTTGTCAAATTTTCAAGAAATTGATTTACGGCATGACAAAGGCTTTTTATTTGAAACTTTCATTTTTCAAGAATTAACCAATATTCTAGATGATAAAATGAAATTAAAATTTTGGAGAACCAAAGTAGGTGCTGAAGTGGACTTTGTCTTTGACTGGAAAACAAAAGCGATTCCACTCGAATGTAAATCAAAAATGAAAAAACCTGTATTGAGCCGGAGTTTTCAAAATTTTCTCAACTACTATAATATATCCAAAGGCATTGTTTTGACTTCGGATTTTTTTATGACAGATAAATTTGGTTCTACTGAAATATATTTTATACCATATCACTGGTTTCCTTTTATTAAACATGAATTCTTCAGCTAAACTTTATTTCTCGGATCAGTAATTTTTCCTTCAACCGCAGAAACAGCCACCGTCGCCGGACTGGCTAAAAAGATCTCCGCTTCTTTACAACCCATCCTGCCCTTGAAATTTCGGTTGGCAGTGCTCAAACATTTCTCTCCCGGTGCCAGCACACCCATGTGCGCTCCGAGACAGGGCCCACATCCCGGCGGTAAAATAATCGCTCCGGCTTGGCTCAGTAATTTAAAATAGCCTTTTTCAATAGCTTCATTGTAGATTGAACGCGACGCGGGCAAAATAAGCAGTCGGACATCCGGATGAACTTTTTTGCCATTCAGAATTGTTGCTGCGATTTCGATATCTCCAATCCGTCCGTTGGTGCACGTGCCCACCAGACACTGGTCGATGGGAATTCCTTCTACTTCTTCCATTTTTGCCAGATTATCAACCGTATGCGGTTTGGCGACGACTGGTTCCAATTTTGAAAGGTCGTATCGCAATTCGCAAAGATATTCAGCGTCTGCATCCGCCCAGATTTTTTCGTAACTGCCTCGAACAACATCAATACCTTCCAGATATTCTTCTGTAAGTTCATCAACCGGAAAAACGGCAACTTTGGCGCCCATCTCAACACCCATGTTCGCGATTGTGATTCGGTCCTCAATGGACAAATTGTGAATATCACCGTGAAACTCTACCGCACAGTAATTGGCACCGTCAGCTTTGATATCACCGATGATTTGCAGCACCAGGTCTTTGGCAGTGACCGGAAATTTGAATTCACCGCTCAGGGTAATTTTAATCGACTGAGGCACTTTCAGCCATGTCTCGCCGGTAAGCATCAATGCGGCAGCCTCAGTCCGGTCGATTCCCGTGGAAAAAACGCCCAGCGCACCATAAGAGCAGGTGTGGGAATCGCTACCAACGATAATCGTTCCGGGAATCGCCAGACCTTTTTCAATGGTCACCTGATGACAGATACCTTCGCCAGCATCGTAAAAATGTTTGATCCCATGTCGTTTGACAAATTCCCTGATTTTTTTGTGGTTTGCTGCGGTCTTTTCGTTTGCCGCAGGAACAACGTGATCCAGTACGATGACCGATAATGCCGGATTAACCACACCGTATTGGTTGAGCTCATCTTCGATTTTGCCGATGATAGCGGCAGTGTTATCGTGCGTCAACAAATGTTCCGGTTTTACAGTGACAATTTGCCCCGGAACCACTTCGTTCAAGCCAGCTTTTATTGCCAATAATTTTTCTGCGAATGTTTTTCTCATAATTTACCTACAACAAAATACCTTACTCATCCAATTTATTTGCCTGTTCAATCATTTTACCAAACAACTGATCTATTTCTAATTTTTTTGCCCATGACGTTAAATATTCAATATCCAGTTTTTGCTTTTGAAGGATAAATACTCCAAGCGCATCCCGAAATTGGCGTTCAGATTCTCCCATTTTGGACCAGAGCAATTTGCTCAAAATTGTATCTTCGGCTGACATAACCGAAAGCTCAAGCCCTAATATTTTGTACTGTTTTTTTCTCGAAAATTCGGTTTGTGAAAAATCGTCAGATTTTAGTATAATAAAATCAGCTTTCCAGCCGCTTTCAAGGTCGATAATGTTAAACATCGAACGATTTTGAAATGCGTCATTCGCCATTTCAATGTCGGCGTAAAAACGATCTTGCGGAAAAGATTGAACAAAATTTTTTAATTGAACCGGACTACAATTTATGATAATATCAATATCATAAGTAGGTCGTGGTTCGCCATACAATGAGCTAGCCAACGACCCACAAATCATATAAGGAATCCTGGACTCAACTAATTTTTTTAGAATGAATTCCAAAAATTCTTTTTGTAAATTCATGCACACAGTTTCTATTTTTTGAAGACATTTTCAAAAATTGATTTTTTTAAAATGATCTTTAGAAAATATTTTACTAATAATTCTTTGCTAAATGATGGATGCTGATCTCGAAGTGCTGCAAATTTGATCTCCCTCAAATTTTCACAAAGTTCAAATGTCATCACCAGTTTTTGAGAGCGACTCAATTTTTTTAAGGTATTGAACTGGACTTTTGCAGAATCAATACTTGTATCTTTTGAAAGAAAATAATCCATTTTTCCCTGTCGCGTTGCTTATTAAAACTTGCCGGTATATTTACTCCACAGAAAGTCGCCCAGTTTCCACCAGTCTTCAGTAATCTTTGTCATAAATCCGTTGCTGTATTCTGTTAAAAATTCGCTCGCCTTCCGGGGATTTTTACCGAAAAGCGCTGATGCTTTCTTTTCAATTTCAGACTGTTTGGAAAAAGCTTCTTCTTCAGCAACGGTTCTGGCGGAATCAACATCCACCCGCATTTTACCCCATTTTTGAGCTGCCAGGTCAGCGACACGATTGAACGCCCACCAGGCGCAATCGCGGTTAAAACCGTCTCTGCCGTTGATTTTATAAGTATCCGGAACATCGTTAATACCGATATAAATCGGTGCGTAGGCGGTCATCGCCGGATTGTCGTAGCCAAACCAGGTTAGCCCGCCGATGGGGTCAGGCAGCCAATCTCGCGCCTGAGCGATAAACACAAAATTGCAGTAGTATCGGGCAATGCAGCGCTCGCCCATTTCATTCCAGCCACCGTTGACTTTAAAAAGCGGCATCATGTCGTAATGCATGAACGGATTGGCGTACGGGCTTTTCACTGCGTTACCTTCTTTATCTTTGACGAGCATATATTTGGTCATATCGAACGGGGTACCTTCAAAGGTATCGCGCATTATTTCCATAATTTTTTGCACCGGAACGAGGCTGTCAGGCTTTACCGAAAACGGGTAATTTTCAGAGTTGGGATCGAGCTTCAACGAAGGAGCGAGCAAATCCAAAACCCGCCATTCACGGCGACGTGTTGCCAGACTGGTGCGGTTGTCCGGCGCATAAGTGTAACAAAATTCGAACGGTTGCCCACTTTCCGGCGACCACCAGCCGTACTCTTCTGCGACAGCAAAAACATTGTCCGATACCATAAAATAATCCGGATCATTCAGGTCAATTTTCCGGATGCGGCTGCCATTAGCGTCAACAGCAACATGATCGTCAGGAACACGTTGGGCTGCCCAGACCGCGCCGACTTTATCATGTCCACAACCCAGAATTTCCAGGTGCCAAATCTCGTTTTTATCCCCGATAGCAAGGTGCTCGCCGGTATCGTTGTAGCCAAATTCTTTTGTCAGTTCATCGATGATGCGAATCGCTTGGCGCGCCGTCGTTGCCCGTTCCTGAACAATGCGGCACAACTCCTCGATGGTGAACATGGCGTTTTTATTGCGTAACGTATCCCTTCCGCCGAATGTTGACTCCCCAATCATCAACTGATGTTCGTTCATCAGTGGATAGGATGTGTTGATGTATTTATTGGTTTCGGCAACCTGGGGGATATTTCCCACGAATTCTGCTGCTGACAAATCAGTCGGGCTTTTGGTCGCTTTTGTGTTTTTGTAAGCCGGACACAGTGCGCCGGATTTGTGTTTTTGCTGCGGGACAATATTGAACCAGGTGCGTGAGGTGCGGCTATCGGAAGCGTAAGCGACAATTACTGAACCATCCTGGCTGGCTTTTTTGCCGACCATGATGGTGGTGCAGGCGTTAGCGACATTTAATAGGAACAAAGTTGTTAGAAATATTGTTACCAAAATTTTTTTTAAACTCATTAGCACCTCGATGTTGAATGTGAGCTCAAGTTGCCACAGTGATTAAACGAATATTATTTCTACTTTATTTTCACTTTCAGGAAGGTATTGCTTTTTTTGGATTTGCTCCACGCTTTGGTCACCAACTCGACGCATATTTTGTCCAATAATTTTATTTGAATTTAAAATGATTATAAAGTTTACTATCTTTTATTCCCCATTTTTCAAGTTTTGTTTTAATATCTTCCAGTATGCTTGGATTAATAATAACAATGTCTAATGTTTTTGAGATAGCCTTTAACTTCTTATCTTTGTTTTGTATTTCTTTTAAATTAGGTAATAACGAATTACCAATTTCATGATGATTTAATAATAGATGTATTAGAGTCATATATCTAATTAATAAATGTTGTGAAAGCGGCAATAAATAAATATCAATTATGTTGTCTAATCTATTACCATTTGTGTGACCTTCATTCACAATTTTAGAACGAATTTTATAACATTCACTGAGGTTTTCAAAATGTTTTAATCTTTCTGTTGGATTATCTGAAATTAATGAAGCAGCACGTATTGAAGCTTTATACAATAATCCTTCATTTGATTCAGGTATGAGCAAAGATTCAATAGATGATATTATCGAAACAAAAATGTTCATTAGGTTCGAATCATAATTAATATTAGCTTTATGTCGATTTAATATAGCTCTTATGTAACTTTGAGCTGGATAGAGTAAAATATTTGGTTTTGCTAATTCTTTGATTTCACTCCACAACTCATATAGCTTTTTTAATATAAAACCATTTTCTCCGACTTTTATTACAGTTTTGCTGCGATAAGAATTGCCATCTTCATCGATATTATCATGAGGTAAAAATCCATTTATTTCTTTTCTTGAAACTGGATAAGAGTCAAATACATTCGTTCTTACATTTACTATCTCTGCCAAATTTATATCAGAGCCGAGACATAAAAAAATTGGGGCTATAAGATCCAAATCATTTTCCCACTCTGGTTCATCAATTTCAGATAAATTTAATGGCGGACAAAAATTATCTCCAATCCAAAAACCTACCTTTCCACGATAATGTTCTTTAGTTTTTATTGTTAAAACATGCCAATCCGATAAATTTTTTTG
>DSAU01000418.1 GCA_011046315.1 bacterium | reverse complement strand
CAACAATTCTATATGGCAATACCCTTTCAAAGGTTTTGAACCTTTGAAAGGGTGCATGTTCACCATCTGTTTTTGAATGGATACAAAAATAATTTGTGAAAATTTGTGGCTTAAAATATTATTACAGTTCAGTGCGCTATGAAATCAGAGTTATCGTATCAATATTCAATTGCGGACAGCGGCGAGCAATATCCAATCAATCTGATTGGATATTTTTTTGTTCAATTTCGTATAACCTAAAAAATTAACCTACTCATTTAAATTGCAGCCGGTGCTATGAAGATGCGAAATCTAATCGTTGTTGTTTTTCTCTTGTTATTGATTGTTCCCCAAGCTTATCCCCAGTATCCGACGACGGATGAGGAACAAGTGTTCGCCACCGCCAAAGGTATTTATGATGACGGATTGTATAAGCTGGCGGTTGACCAACTGAAAGCATTTATCAAGAATTTTCCCAACAGTCGATATAAGCCAGAGGCGAGTTTTTATTTGGCGGAATCCTATTTTTTCTTAAAAAGATATGATCAATCCATCCAACACTATCTGGATTTGCTGGCGACTGAGCCGGTAGTTCGTTTCAGGCCGAAGATCAAAATTCGAATGGGTGAGGCATATTTTCACTTAGAGCAATTTAGCAAGTCTCGTGAAATTTTAGCTGAGTTGCTGAGTTCGTCAACCGAAAAGGAATTACTGGAAGCTGCTTACTATTGGCTGGCGGAAGCGGAATATCGGCTCGGACACATTAGAGAAGCGATTCGCCATTATAACCAATTGGTGATCCTTTTTCCGGACAGTCCTTTTGCTGATTATGCGCTTTATTCTATTGGTTTTGTTCATGAAACCGAAAAAAAATATGCCGATGCGATTGATGCTTACAAGAAAATTCTATCCGATTATCCCAACAGCCAACTTAGTGCCTCGGCATTATACCGTTCCGGTTTCGCCGCATCGGCCTGCTCTGAAAATGAATTAGCTAAAAAGCTGCTCCTTGCTGCCGTGGAAAAATATCCGGAGGATGCTTATCGGGGCAGAGCCGAATTTTTGCTGGCAGAGATCCATCTCAAGAATAAAAATTATCAAGCTGCTATTGATCGATATCAAAAATTAATTGACACGAAAATTGCGCCGGATTTGATTGACGATGCTTATTACGGAATTGGCTGGGTTTTTCTGGAGCAAAAAAAATATGCGGAAGCGATTTCCCGCTTCGACCTGCTGCTGCAAAAGATCCCTGAAAGCCAACTGGCGCCCAATGCCTGGTTCCAAAAAGGGAGAAATTACAATTTTCTCAATCAACCGTTGCAAGCCAGGGAGGCTTTTGTTAATTTAATCAACAAGCACCCTGACCATCAAAGCGTGGCTGCGGCGTTGTACGAAATTGCGACCATCGATTTTAAGGTGCGTCAATTCAGCCAGGCGCGCTCATTTTATCAGCGGATCGTGAATGAGTTTACCGAAAATCAGATTGCGCCTGAGGCTGCTTTTATGGTCGGTGAAAGTTATCGGGTTGAAAATGAGTTGGCACAGGCGCAATTGGCGTTTCAAGGTGTAGTAGAAAGATTCCCGAAATCCGGAATTGTAGCATTAGCCACAATAAAAATGGGTTGGTGTCTGTTGCAGCAGAAAAAATATCAACAAGCGTTAGCCCAGTTCGACCGGGTTTTAGAAAATTACGCCGATTCAAAAAACCTGGATGAGGCGTTGTATTGGAAAGCAGAGACGTTGTTCAATTTAAAAAAATGGCAGCCGGCGACGCAAATCTATCAGGAGGTAATCGGTAAATTTCCCGATTCAGAAAAGATCGCCGACAGCTATTATGGGTTGGCGTGGAGCTATTTTAAATTGAGCCAATATGGCAACGCAGCGAAAAATTTTGAGCGAGCCGCAGAATTGACCCGTGATCCAAAGGTTCAGGCGGATGCGTTGTTGCGCAAAGGCGATGCGGAATTTAATCTGAGAAGTTTTGCTGAGGCTGTGGCAAGTTATAATCGTGTGCAGCGTTTGAACGTGAAGACAGGGTTAAAAGCCGAAGCCCAATTTCAGATCGGCAACTGTTATTTTCGCCAGTCCAACTTTTCCGGCAGCGCCGCCGAATTTCGCAAGGTCGTCCGCTGGTATCCGGAAACCACCTGGGCCGCGGAGGCGCAGTTTATGGTCGGAAGGTCGTTTTTTCAAGCCGGAGATTATAATCAGGCGCTCACCGAATTTGATCGCGTATTGACCGATTTTCCTTCCAGTGGTTTCATGGCTCAAGCTGTGTACGCCAAAGCCGATTGTTATTACAATCTTGGCGCTTATAAAGAAGCGATTGGTAAATACCAACGACTGATCGATGAGTTTCCCAACAGCGGGTTGCTGGCGGATGCAGTCAATGGGATCCAGTGGTCGTTGATTCAACAAAATAAAACATCCGAGGCGTTAGCGCTGGCTGATCTTTATATCGAGAAATATCCCAATTCTGAAATGGCAGCCGATTTGCAGTTTAGAAAAGGAGAGCTGCTGTTTAATCTTAAAAAATATCAACAGGCATTAACCGCGTTCGACCTTTTGGCCAAACAATACCCAGATGCTCCGACAGCAGCATTTGCCCACTACTGGATGGGGGAGTGCTATCTGAACCTCGAACAGTTGGAAGCTGCTGTGGCAGCTTACAGCAATCAATTCAGAAAATATCCACAGCATGAATTTTCACCAGAATCGTTGTTAAAAGCCGGGGAGATTTATCAAAAGCAGAAACGCTACAACGATGCCATCGCATATTTCGAAAAAGTACTGCAAAATTATCCTAACACTGCTGCTTCCGGCAGGGCGCTGATCGGTATCGGCAATTGTCAAAAGGCAACCGGGAATGTTTCGCTCGCCATGAAAAGTTTACAGCGCGCTGCGGAGCAATTTTCAGAAAATGAAACCGGCTATCGCGCGGCAATTGAATTGGGAAAAATTTACCTGGAAATGCAACAACATCAAAACGCGCGTAGCCAATTTCAAAAGGTGTTGCAATCGAAAATTACCTCGCTTTCAGCGGAAGCCCAGTATTGGATCGGCGAATCATATTTTCTAGCGGACGATTTTACAACAGCGGTTGTGGAGTATCTCAAGGTAAAATATCTATATTCGTCGGCTGATCCGTGGGTGGTTCGTGGGGTATTTCAAGCAGCGATGGCAAATGAAAAACTGGGGCGTTTTGGTGAAGCGCGTCAACTTTACCGGACTTTGATCGAAAAATATCTGGATCAGGAATATCAAAATAAAGCACAAAACCGATTGAACGAAATAGCCGGAAAATAAATGAATCGGAAGAATAAAAAATTATGCTGGCTCGGTCTGTTTAAAGCAATCGCTCTATTGAATTATGGTCTGTTGATTGCTCAAACGAGCGTGGTTCAACAGGACACTATAAAAAAATCGGAACCCCTTTCATCGCAATTGAAGTTGCCCGATGTGCTTATTTATGGCGAGGATAAAACAGTGCGACATTCGGTGCATAAACTGCTGTCGGACAAAGATGAAACAGAACCGATTATATTGTTGCATGCAGAGTTGGAACAATTGTCGGCAACAGATTCCGCAGAACAAAAAAGTCATTACAAACCACAGTGGCATCAGATTGGTTCACGGGGCGTTGCGGAAGTGGGCTATGGACGGTTTCAGAAGTTGGATTTTCTGGCAGGTTGGTGGCGCCAGATTGCATCGACCCATTTTGGTATATATGCAAAATATGACCGCCAGGATGGTGAGCACCGAAACAGTCAGTTTTACAATGGCAATATAGATTTATACGGCAGTGGTGAGATTGCAACGGGATACCGACTGAATGGAAAGTTACAGCTTAATTCGACCGGGTTTGGCTTATACAGCGCTTATGATTCCAGCGCTGAGAGGAGTTGTAAAAATTGGGCAACCTTTGTCAATTTTGACAAAGCTCTGGGAAACGCCCACAACTATGGTGTCGGCATCCATATAAAAAACATAGCTTATGAGGATCGTTACAGCGACAATCGGGTTCAAAGGAATGAACAGATTTATGGGATTGATGGGGATTATAGTTTCAAGTACCGCAAATTTAGCGCGAATGTTGAATGGCGCTATTATCATCATACGTTTTCAAATCCTGATAACGATAGCAAATTCGCACAGAATTATTTGGAAATTAATCCGTCGCTGAATTTTGTTGCCAGCCGATACCTGGCTTTTAATGCCGGATTTTTATTCGAGGATTTCGAGGCCGGAGAAAATCTATCGAAACAACAATTATCGCCGCTTCTGGAACTGGTGGTCACACCTTTCGACAATCTTGGATTTAAAGCAGGCTTCAGCCGGAGAATGGAACCAGTGATTTTTAATAAATGGCAACAAATCAATCCGTTTGCTCTGTTTGAAATTTCACAAACGCCGGTAAAAAAAAGCAGTGAACTTTCGCTCATCATTGAATATTCTCCGCAGTCAAAAATCAGTTTCTCCACACAACTACTTCGCCAGAATTTTGAAGATTATGGTTGCTGGCTTGGTGACCAGGACACAAGATTATTTCGGATCCATCGCTTGCAACAGGTAACCATTACCGAATGGCGGACAAGTCTGAACCTATTGATCGGGAGGAAAATGCTGATGGATATCGGAGCCGTCCTTAAATTTGATGAGGTGAAGATTGATTCACTATCAGGGCAGGACACAGTTCTGCCATATTTTGAGCGGCTGGTTTTTCCGATTAATTTTGAATATAAGTTTTCCCGGCAAACGACACTGTTAGCTAAATTAAAGTGGATCGGACCTCGTCAGATCAGCATTATTTCCGGGGATGAGCTTGATTCGTACACTGATTTTTCATTCGAATTTCGTCAAAAATTATTCTCAAAGCTAACGGCAATAATTTCCGGCAAAAACATCCTCAATTCGGATTATGAATACTGGCAAGGCTATCCGGCGTGGGGCGCGACCATCGAGGCAGCAGTCCGGGCGAGTTGGTAAATTTGTAAACTCCACAATCTTCCTGGTACAACTTGGTTTAAAAAAGAGACGGTATTTTAATCATAGCCATCGTTTATTAAACATGAGTTCTGGCAGCATTCGCACGAGAGGGTTCATTGAAATCAGAGCAGCATAAAAAAACCTGGGCTGAAATTGTGATACCGGCGACGCCTGAGATCGAAGAGGGAGTGTCCAATTTTCTCTTTGAGCTTGGCACTGAAGGCGTTTCCGTTCACAATAACGAAATTCGCGCATATTTCAAAGGGCATCAGTGGGATAGCTCAAGGGAAAAAATGCTGCGCTGTTATTTGACATCGCTGGCTGATCTTGGATTCGAGGTGTCGGGTGAATTTCAAGTTAATT
>DSAU01000419.1 GCA_011046315.1 bacterium | reverse complement strand
TTAGGAGATTCCGGCTAAAAACATGCCGGAATGACATTATTAGTTAACAGTGCTGTACTATTCCAAATATTCAAATACAATGATGGTTAAGGTTAATTTTTAGTGGAGAATCATGACTGGAAAAGAACGACTATTAAAAGCCATTCGCTGTGAAAAAGTTGACCGTGTGCCCTGGGTACCTTTTGTCGGCTGCCACGGCGGGTCTTTGATCAATGTTTCCGCAGCGGAATATTTGCAGTCCGCATCGCACATAATTAACGGCCTGGAAGCGGCGATTGAGCAATATCAACCTGATGGTATTTCGGTCATGTTCGATTTGCAAATCGAAGCCGAAATTTTGGGATGTGAATTGGTCTGGGCAGACGACAATCCACCGGCTGTTAGCTCCCATCCGCTTACAATGGGGACCAAATTATCTTCACTAAAGATTCCCGGAGCGGGTGATGGGCGAATAGCAACGGTTGTCAAAGCAATTCAGACGTTGCGCAAGACGCACCCCGATGTGGCGCTTTACGGATTGATTACCGGCCCGTTTACGTTGGCGTTGCATCTTGCCGGAACCGAGCTGTTCATGAAAATGTTTGACGACCCGGCGTATGTGAATGATTTGATGTCCTATTGCACTGAAGTAGGCGTCGCCATGTCAAATTATTATCTTGACGCTGGCGCTGATGTGATCGCAGTTGTCGATCCGATGACCAGCCAGATCGGTCCCGAAGATTTTCGGCGCTTTATCACCGCCCACGTCAGTAAAATATTTGCCTCCATCAAAGACCGGCAATCGCTAGGATCGTTTTTTGTCTGTGGCCATGCCCAACAAAATATCGAAGCCATGAGTGAATGTCAGCCGCATAATATTTCGGTCGATGAAAACATTGCCCTGGATTATGTTCGCGATATTTGTTTGAAAAAAGGAATCAGTTTTGGCGGTAATCTACAATTGACGGCAACCCTGTTGTTGGGAACTGTTGAAGAGGTGCAACATAACGCAGTACAGTGTCTGGAGACCGGGGGGGAAGTCGGTTTTATTCTGGCGCCAGGCTGCGATTTACCTTACGCCACGCCGCCAGAAAATTTGAAGGCGGTAAGCCAGATCATTACCGATCCCTATCAGCGCGAGGTGATCCGGACCATGGACATGACCACGACCACCAAAGAGCTGCTGAATATGAAAGAGTACGGACAAACCGATAAGGTTGTCGTTGATATCATCACCCTGGATTCAGAGAGCTGTGCACCCTGTCAATACATGGTAGAATCGGTAAAAGCAGTCGCCCCGCAATTTGAAGGAATTGTTCAATGGCGGGAGCATAAGATTAAAAATCCTGAATCCTTGACCTTCATGACATCATTGATGGTGCGCAATATTCCCACCATCTGCATCGATGGGCAGATTACTTTCGTGTCCCGCATTCCACCGCGCGATGAGTTGATTGCGGCGATTCAAAAGCGCATCAACGATAAAATGAAGTTGCGTATTCAGCGCAAAGACGGCGCCATTTATGTGCTGGGTAGCGGATGCGAAGCCTGTGAAAACGCCAAAAATCTTGTAAGTCGGGCGCTGAAAGAATTGGGGAGTGAAATACCATTAAAAGTGGTCAAGGACGAAACACAATTTCATGAGTTCGGTGCTGTACAGACACCGGCAATTATCGTGGAAAAAAGACAGATCAAAGCCGTCGGCAATATTCCGTCGGTGGAGGTGATAAAAGAATGGATCAAGGAAATCGGATAAATTCGATTCCGGTTGTTTTGATAACGGGCTATCTCGGTGCCGGAAAGACAACTTTGCTCAACCACCTGCTGACACAGCCTGAGATCGCTCAAAAAAAAATAGCGCTGATTATAAATGAATTTGGAACTCTCGGCGTGGACGGCTCATTGATCCGACCCGGTAAATACACCAGGTTTGAGTTGAACAAGGGAAGTCTGTTCTGCATTTGCATCAAAACCGATTTTATCAAAACGCTGCAAACCATTGCAGATGATGTGCAGCCGGAACTGGTGTTGGTGGAGGCAACCGGTGTGGCTGAAACGCGCGATCTGGAAACGTTTTTAGCAGCGGCGCCGTTGTGCGATCGCTTTTACATTCAATCCAACATTTGCCTGGTCGATAGCGAAAATTTTATTAAAGTGCTGCCGTTTTTAAACGCGGTTCGCAGTCAGGTTATGGGCGCTGATGGGCTGGTGATTAATAAAATCGATCGGGTCGATGAGAACACGCTGGCGGATGTTGAAGCTGTACTGCGCCGGATGAATCCGCGAGTTCCATTAATTAAAGTCAGCCACGGAAAAATTCTTTATGATTTCATTCACGACCTGAAACACCAGCGGATCCATGAAGCCGCAGCCACTGCTCCGCCGCCCGCAGTGTTTTCGGTGAGCTTTCAAAATGATGCGCAAGTGAAGCGGCAGGATTTTTTAACATTGCTGAATCAATTTGATGAAAAAGTGTTGCGACTAAAAGGTATCGTGCGCTTCGAAGACGGAGATAAATTTGTCGAAGTGATTCACGGTAAATATTTTGAGAAAGATGTGCAGCAGGATTCGTACAACCCTGGATTTACAGTTATTGCCTGGCAGGTGGAGCGCGATCAATTTAAAGATCAGTTCGAAAGATTGTGGATGACAAAACTATGAAAGAAATTTTTTCAAAAGAATTTTCTCCTGATTATCGCTTTGTGGTTGACGCTGCTTTCAATCGAAAGCCGGGCCGTCTGCCGCTCTATGAACATCAGATCAATTTTGAGTTTATCGAAAAGATCATCGGGGAAAATATCGAACCAGCATCTGCTGATTCTGACGAGCTGCTTTGCAGCTACCAGCGGCTGTGTCAATTTTGGAAGGGGATGACATACGATACCATCAGTTTTGAAGCGCAGATTTGTCCCATCTTACCGGATCACGGCGCAATCTATGGCGGGTGTCAGGGTCCGATTCAAAACCGGGATGACTTTGATAAATACCCGTTTGCTGAGATCCCGGAAATTTTTTGGGAGCACTGGACTCCGCATTTAAATGCCCTCGAAAAAGCCCTGCCTCCGGGAATGAAAGCCATTGGCGGTTGCGGTTATGGTGTTTTTGAAATCAGTGAGGATCTGGTGGGTTATGAGCCACTTTGTGTAATGATGTATGACGATCCTGAGCTGTTCCGTGACCTCTATCTCAAAATCGGTGAATTGATGGAGTTGTTATGGGCGCAATTGTTACATTGTTATGGAGATCTGTTCGCGGTTTGTCGCATGGGGGATGATTTGGGTTTCAAAAATTCTACATTGTTGGCGCCAGCAACAATTGTGGAGCACATTGTGCCTCAATATCAGAAAATTATTTCACGCGTTCATCAATCGGGAAAACCTTTTCTGTTTCATAGCTGTGGTAATATTTTTCCGGTAATGGATTCTATTATCTCTGCCGGTATTGACGCCAAACATTCGAATGAAGATATCATCGCTCCGTTTGAACGCTGGATCGAACGCTACGGTGAGCAGATCGCTTTATTCGGCGGCGTCGATGTCAATATCCTCTGCCTCAACGATCCGGATACTGTTTTTGATCTGGTCGTTGAAAAAGGAAAAAAGTTTCGCTCAATGACACAGGGATTCGCCATTGGATCAGGTAATTCAATTCCCGAATATGTCCCGGTCGAAAGTTATCTGGCGATGATAAAAGCTGCCTGGGAGATCAGAAAAAATCAGCTCTAATAAATTGAGAGGTAAAGAAAATGAAAAAATGTTATGCGTTAATTTTAATATTGCTTTTCTGCGCTGCTTTGTTGAACGCACAGCAGCAACCAATTCAACGTCCTCATCTGATCAAACTTTCACTTAATGCCGAGGAGTTTCAAAGCCTGGTTGCAATTAAATTTCAATTTGCGACAAAATTGGTAAAAGATACTGCTTTTGTCATCGTTTCTGATACGGAATTAGATTTTCTGAAAGAGAGAGGTTTCCCTTTAACAAAAATTATGAGCAGCCCCGAAGAAATCGATTTATTCAAACGCGCTCTTTATGGAAAAAAGATGAAACTGCATCCGGCATACCATACATATGCGGAAATTTTAGATCAGGTTAAATCCTACACGGAAGAATTTCCCGATTTGATTTTAATGAGGAAGATTGGGAGCACGGCGCAAGATAAAAGAGATATTTTCGCGGTGAAGATTTCGAAAAATGTCCATCAGGATGAGGATGAACCGGCAATTTTGTTCAGCGGTGCAATTCATTCCAATGAAGTTGCCGGCGTTGAAATCTGCATGGCGCTGATGAACCATTTGCTCAGCAATTATTCGAAAGATCCTGAAGTAAAAAAATGGGTTGATAATAATGAAATCTGGATCATTCCGGTGGTTAATGTGGACGGGCACCATATCGTTGCTCAGGGGATCGATCCCAGACAGCGGAAAAATACCCGCGATACCAATAAAGACGGGCGGTTTGATTACCCAGATGGCATTGATCTTAACCGAAATTTCGATTTTAACTGGGCCCACGGCGGCAGCGGCGACCCTCTCAACCAGCGCTATCGTGGTGAATATCCGTTTTCTGAAGCTGAAGCCCGGGCCTTTCGGGATCTGGCGCTGGAAAGACGATTTCTCATCGCGGTAACCTTTCACAGTCAGGGCGAGGTGATTTTTTATCCCTGGACATGGCGCGGTAGAAAGGCGCCAGATGATAAGCTGTTGACCCGGCTTGCCAATGGATTAGCGGGTAGCATCAAAAAGCTGGACAGCGACAGTACTTATGTCGCGCATTATGGAGCTGCTACGGTGGGCCAAACCTATCCCTGGCTTTATGGCGAATTGGGCACTTTTGATTTTATTGTGGAAACTGGAAGAGGACGGTATATTTTTCCACCGGATGAGTTGGCTGCCATCGTGGAGAGCAATTTGAACGGCGCATATTTTGCCTTAAACCTGATGGCGGGCCCCGGAATAACCGGTCACATTCGCGATGCAGAGACCGGAGAGCCACTGGAAGCTGAAGTCTGGCTGCCCGATATTGATAGCGAAGATGTCAAGCGCCGGAATTCCGATCCCCGGTTTGGCAGATTCTATCGGCTGTTGGAGCCGGGTAGTTATCGGATTATTGTTATGAAACAGGGTTACCGACCAAAAATTTTCAAAGATGTTGAGGTAACCGCAAAGGGATGGCAGCAGCTTGAAGTTCACTTGGAGAAATTTTCGTAACCGATCACGGGGTTATTAAAAAGCCGTTAAAACGGCTTTGGATATGTTTCGTTAATGCTGTAAACACCATGATGAATCATGGTGTTAGTTCAAAGAGGCATTGAAACAACACCACAATTCATTGTGGTGAAATAATCATCTCA
>DSAU01000264.1 GCA_011046315.1 bacterium | reverse complement strand
GTGTTTGTTCAACAATGTAGTTTGAATAAACACCATGATTCATCATGGTGTAGCTGAACAGAAATAGCAATTTATAAACTGCTTCAGCAGTTTCAAATTCCACCAGTAAATGAGCTTTTACCTTAATTTGTAAAACCTCAGTCATGGGTAGAAAAACCGCTGAAGCGGTTCTTCTCTATATATTGATCTACCTTGCACCACAATAAATTGTGGTGTTTGTTCAACAATGTAGTTTGAATAAACACCATGATTCATCATGGTGTAGCTGAACAGAAAAAGCAATTTATAAACTGCTTCAGCAGTTTCAAATTCCACCAGCAAGTGAGGTTTTACAATTTTTTTGTTGAATTGTTTGACATTTATTTGAGAATTGATTATATTAATAATTTAAAAAAGGGATCGCACCATGAATGGAAAAACCATTACCATCCTATTAATTATTTGTACGGTGGTTTCTTCTCTGATAGCAGACCAGGAATACTGGCAGCAATACGTTCATTATGATTATAAAGTGAAGCTCGATGTCGACGACCGTGCTTTAAGCGGAGAAGGTTTCATCTGCTATCGCAACAATTCACCGGATACGCTGGATCGAATCTACCTTCATCTTTACCCCAATGCCTTTAAGGATGAAAACTCCACCATGGCGCGGGAGGCGCGCTCCCAAAACTATCGCTTCAAAATCACCCCTCGAAACAACGGTTACATTGACATTATAGAGTTTCGCATCGCCCGGCGAGATTTATCAGAATCGGTAAAAGATGCTCCCCTGATTGCCTATAATATTGATGATACCATTCTCGAATCACGACTACCAGAGCCGCTTCCCCCGGGCGAAGAGCTGCAACTGTACATCAAATTTTATGAAAAGATCACTTCCATTGTTAATCGCGGCGGCTGGCGCGGCAACCAGTTCGACTTGACCCAGTGGTATCCCAAGTTGGTAGTTTATGATCAAAATGGCTGGCACCCAGACAAATATCATCTTAATGGTGAGTTTTACGGTGAATTCGGCGCCTTTGATGTTGAAATAACTCTGCCATACAATTATATTGTTGCGGCAACCGGTGAAGTTATCGAGGGCGATCCGGGATGGCATTGGGTGCAGGTAGATACCGGACTGTCTGATACGGAATGGGAACGTAGCTATCAACAGCAACTTGAGGAGATTCGGAAACGGGGTTTGCAGCAAAAAGAGCGGACAGTAAAATTTCGCGCCGAGAACGTTCACGATTTTGCCTGGCTTGCTTCGCCTGATTTTTTATATGAACGTGGAGAATGGCATAGCATCCCGATTCATGTACTTTACAATAAAAATGCACGTCAGCAGTGGAGCCGCAAAGTTGTGCAACGCGGTGAGCGTACGCTGGAATGGCTTTCAAAACGTTTTGGCATGTATCCTTATCCCCAACTGAGCATTACCCATGGATTGCTGGGCGGTGGAATGGAGTATCCGATGTTGGTGATGAATTCCGGACCATGGGAGGGGCTGATCGGTCACGAAGTGGGACATATTTACTTTTACGGTATTCTGGCGAACAATGAATTGGCAGAAGCCTGGCTGGACGAGGGGTTTACCAGCTATCAGGAAAATTGGTATGAACAGCATTACTACGGCGATCGTGGCTATGAGGATGAAAACCCTCCGGATCCAAAATCGTGGAAATTTAAATTGAACCCCAAACCAACTTCAAGAGAGCGAACCGTTTCTTATCTGGTGGATTATTTGACCAGCGGCTATAATGAACCCCTGGCGCAATATGCCCAGGATTTTAAAGGAGGTTACGGGATTAATGCCTATACCAAAGGCGCCGCGTTTTTTGGGATGCTACATAAAATGGTGGGCGACAGTCTATGGGACGAAATTTGCCATACCTATTTTGATCGCTGGAAGTTTAAGCACGTGAATGAACAGCGTTTCAAACAGGTTTGCGAAGATGTCACTGGCATGGATCTGGAATGGTATTTTGATCAATGGTTGCACCGGACGGTAAACATCGATTATGCGCGGGGTAAACTGAGCAAATCACAGCAAGCTGATGGAAGCTGGAAAACTTCGGTGGATATTCACCGAAAAGATCGGGGGATCATGCCGGTGGAGGTTGAGCTGACCACAGTGAGTGGGCAGCGTTATTTGCAGAAATGGGACGGCAGGGCAAAGCTGGGAACGCTGGTTTTTGAGACGGATGACAAACCAAAAACGGTTGTCGTTGATCCCAACGACATCATCCTTGACCGGAATCGTATGAATAATGGGAATATGTCGATTCAATTTTTACCGGATAATCCACTGAGCTTTGGGTACAAGCCGCGCGATCTTTATGTGATCAAATACGCCCCCAAAATTTGGTACAATGATGTCGATGGAGTCTGGGTCGGCGCGAGATTACGTGGTAGCTATCTGGAAAAATTTCTCAGAACCGAAGCCGGAGTGACCTGGGGATTACGTTCCAATCGCCTCGGCGGTAATCTCAAGTTTGGCCATCCCATCATTCCCAACAGTGATAAATTACAGTTCGACCTGTCTTTCATTCAGCAGGAGGGCCGGGCAGTCGGTAATGTCGGTTTAGTGTATAAAACCAGCCGTATGCGATATTCACCGCCGAGGCAACGGATGGAGCTGTTTTTTAGTACGGCGCAATTGCTGGAGAACGGCGAGCAATATGGTCGGCGAAAAATTCACGCCGGCGGTGAGTTGTTAAAAGTTCCGGAATGGCAGCCGGGGCGTGTCAATAAAATTAGCTTCGGTTATCAGTTGGAACTGCAACAGCTGATGTGGTGGGGAATGCTACGAATGCAAGCTGAGGCGTCGCCGGAATTTCTGGGCAGCGAGTATGATTATTCCAAATTGCAGGGCGAACTGAGTTTGCGGCTGGGAGGATTCAACAATTATATTGCCAGTCGTTTTTTTGCCGGTCGATTCTTTGGAAGCGAGACGCCGCTGCAGGAACGCTTTTTTGTCGAAGGTGCCAATCCGCGCGCCCGGTTTGAAAAATTTTATCTACGCAGCGTCGGCGCTTTGCCCCGGCAAATTTATTATCATCTTCCCGGCGGAGGAAATTTACGGGGATACCTGGATCAACCGTTCAATAGTGAAAGCCTGGCTGCTTTGAACATAGAGGCTGGCTCTGCGGTGCTTACGTCCATTTTTCGCCATTTTCTACCGCGCTGGACTGTTCTGCGGCTCGTCACTTTTTACGATGTGGGCAAGCTGAAAATGGATGATAAAGATAAAACATTGATGGACGCCGGCGTCGGTGTCCATTTTCGGGGAAGAATGTTTTATGCTCCGGTCAATTTGCGCTTCGATTTCCCCCTCTGGGTGAGCGACCCGCTCCCCGGCGAAAAATCGTTCCGCTTCAGATGGCTGTTCAGCGTTTCCAATTCATTTTAAAGGGATAAAGCTTGGCTGAAAAATTAAATAAAAATGTGGAAAAGCAACAACCGATGAACGCCAAGGTAACACAAAATTCCGGATCCAGCCAGGACAACAACCTGGAACCGGCATTTAAATCCGATTCGGTGGGAACCAACAAATTTCAGCAATCGCTAAAAAGTTTTTTTGGCTACCTCGAATTCCGTCCGCTGCAACAGGAAATTATCCAAACCGTGCTCAACAGCCGGGATGTTTTTGTGTTGATGCCCACTGGCGGCGGCAAGTCGTTGTGTTATCAGTTGCCGGCGGTGATGCAAAACGGTCTGACCGTGGTTGTTTCCCCGCTGATTTCATTGATGAAAGATCAGGTGGACAGTCTCAACGATAACGGAATCCCAGCCGCTTACATCAACAGTTCACTGACGCCACAGCAGATCGAAGAGATCAAAATTCAGCTCGTGGATAATGGATTCAAAATTTTATACATTGCCCCGGAGCGATTAGCGATTTCCCAATTTTTAAATTTTATGGATAAGCTCAACATCAAATTATTTGCCGTAGATGAAGCCCATTGTATCTCTGAGTGGGGACACGATTTTCGTCCCGAATACCGGAAATTGGTTGTGTTAAAAGAAAAATACCCACAGATCCCAGTGGCAGCCCTGACCGCCACAGCCACGCCCACGGTTCAACGGGACATTATTGCGTCGTTAAAATTGAATCAGCCAGCGGTTTTTAAAGCCAGTTTTAACCGACCCAACCTGAACTACCGGGTGTTGCGTAAGGAAAATACTTTTCAACGTTTGAGCGATTATATCAAAGCACATGAACGGGAGTCGGGCATTATTTATTGTCAGAGCCGGCGCGCGGTTGAAAACCTTTCGGAAGCGCTGCAGCAGTGCGGATTTCGCGCCCTGCCCTATCATGCGGGAATGGATAGTATGCTCCGCAGCCGAAATCAAGAGCGATTCATCAAAGACGATGCCGAGATCATTGTCGCTACCATCGCGTTTGGTATGGGAATTGACAAACCCAATGTTCGCTTTGTGATTCATTATGATCTGCCAAAGAACATCGAGAGCTATTATCAAGAGACCGGACGCGCCGGGCGCGATGGTTTGGATAGCGATTGCATTTTGTTTTATAGCTACGGCGACCGGGCTAAAATCGAATATTTTATCGAACAAAAAGGGACCGCCAGGGAACGAGAAATTGCCTATCAGAAATTACGGCGGATGATTCATTATTGTGAAACCAATATCTGTCGCCGAATAGAGCTGCTGGACTATTTTGGAGAGTTATTCGAAACCTCTAATTGTGGCCATTGCGATAATTGTCTCGAACCGAAGCAACAAGATAAAAAATTCGACGGCACTATCATCGCACAAAAGGCGCTATCCTGTGTTTACCGGCTCAACCAGCGGTTTGGTGTCAATTATGTGGTGGATGTTTTAAAAGGAGCTAAAAGCGAACGCATTTTTCAGAACGGCCATCAAAACCTACCCACCTACGGCGTGGGCGAAAAAATCAGCAAACAACAGTGGCGCGTCTTTATCCGTGAGTTGATCAGCCAGGGGTATTTGGCAATTGAGGGCGGAGAATTTCCCCTGTTGCGTTTGACAGAAAAAAGCCGTCAGGTGTTGTTCCACAACGAACGCGTCTATCTCACGCCTTATCGCAAATACAAACCGGAAAAACTGAGGCCGGAAACTAAGGAATATAACACAGCTTTGTTTGAACGGCTGCGAGAACTGCGGAAGCGAATTGCTGATGAAAGAAATGTTCCACCGTTTGTAATTTTTCACGACCGCACGCTTCGGGAAATGGCGCGCCTCATGCCGCATACCTGGGAGGATTTGAAAATGATTTTCGGCATGGGAGAGATGAAGCTCAAGCAATACGGGCCCAGGTTTTTAAAGGAAATTATCGCCTACGCCCAGCAAAACGAATTAACCCTGGATT